>DYJK01000044.1 GCA_020723165.1 Melioribacter roseus
CGACAGAATTGCAAACTGCAGATACACTAACCTGGGTAATTATTCAAACGGAAAGCGGACCGCAACCACGCACAAACCACGCTATGGTTCAACTGCAAAATGGTCAAATACTTTTATTTGGAGGTGTAGATACCAACGGAACGGCTCTGAACGATACATGGTTATACACGCCACATCTAGTTGGCCAGTCAACTCGAAATAAAAATCATCACACTAAAGATCTCAGCAAAACTCAGTTAGCAGATTGGTCACCAATAACTCCGCCTAACTCACCTTCTGCCCGGGAAGGTCACAGCATGGTAACACTCCCTGATGGCCGTGTACTTCTTTATGGAGGTACAGATGATCAAGGTGCATGGTTTAATGATTTACATGCATTTAACGGTGATAATTGGGAGTCAATAACTCCAGGAAATGATCCTCCCCCTGGCAGAGCAAATCATAATGCTTGGGTTAGAAATGATAAGTTGTATGCTCAGGGTGGTTTTGGACCATCACTATTTGAAGATTTTTGGAGATATGATATCAACACAAATCTTTGGGAACAATTAGAGAGTCCGCCGGATTTTATATCACCACACTCATTTCCAATGGTAATAGGGGGAATGATTGTTTTTGTAGATTTTCATAGTTTCATATACAATGATGGTAAACTATTCCACTACGATATGGATCAAATGTTGTGGGGAGAACAGCAACTTACTAACTGGCCGCCATTCTCGCGTTCATTTTACGAAATGGTTCAGGATAACGAATCAGCTTATATGCTCGGAGGTGCGACGTGGGATGAAATAAATCAAAAAAATGTTTACTCTAACGAAGTTTGGAAATTTGATTATTCATCGCTTTCATGGTCACAAGAAACATCAATGCCGTATGCCGTTTATGATGGTGCTGCAGTTTATGATCAGCTGGATGATTTACTGATCTACTGGGGCGGTAGATTAAATAATGAAATTCTGTTTCCAGCCGAGCATGTGATGGCGGGCCATTGGGGTTCACCACCGGTTGATATTTCATCTAATGAAGTATTACCAAATGAATTTAGTCTTGAACAAAATTATCCGAATCCGTTTAATCCATCAACAACTATCGAATACACATTACCAAATGTAGAGGCGACCCGGCGGGTCGTCTTTACAACTTTGAAAATCTATGATATACTAGGTAGAGAAATAACAACGCTAGTGAATGAATACCAACTTCCCGGGAGATATAATATAGAATTTAATGTTGAGAAGTTGACCACAGCGTCTCTACCTAGCGGCATATATTTTTACACATTAAGAGCTAGAGATTCTTCGTCCTCCGATAAATCGGTGTCCTCAGAATTTCAGGAAACAAAGAAAATGATGCTAATAAAATAATTGATATTACTGTTGTGTGAAGTAATAGTTCCTTCAGTAATAGCACGCAGACCCGCTTAGCCGAAGCTGGGCGAGGCGAGTTTTTATTATTACCTATGATTAATCATGATTTTTAATAACGATCATATCTGATCCAAGTTTTATTATTTTTTTTAATTATATCATGACTTCTCATAATAATCATATTTGATCTGCGTTCTATTGCCTTTAACCTTTTGCTCACGACTTTATTGATTTTTCCAAAGCTCTAACGTTGCCCACACCGGTTATAAATATTATTTGTGTACATTTCGAATTATCAAATTACTTAGTATATGAGCGGACTCTTAACATTTTTCTTAGTTATAATATTTACCTTTTCGGCACTCTACTCTCAGCCCAACTATTTCACTTCCCTTCGTACAGACAAATCAAGATACAATCCGGGTGATGTTGTCAACTTCGAAATTAGTTTGAACAACCCTCCACCCGGTTCACATCTTAAAATAAATTACGAACACTTGTTCAAAACTGTTTCAAGTGATTCAATATTCAATTTGCAGCAGACAAATTGGAGCTGGCTTCCACCTCAAAACGATTTTACCGGTTATCTTGTTGAAGTTTTTATAGTTGAAGGAAGCGCAATCTTAGACCAGATTAACACTGCGGTAGATGTTTCATCGGATTACAGCAAATTCCCCCGCTATGGATTTTTATCAAAGTATCCGTTGATGACCGAACAACAGATGAATGATGTTATATCTAATCTGAATGATCATCACATTAATGCAATTCAATTTTATGATTGGCATTATAAACATCATGTTCCATTAAGCGGAACACCGCAAAATCCTTCACCGTCTTGGTCCGATATAGCAAACAGAACAAATTATTTTTCTACCATCAACAGATACATTGAACTTGCGCACGACCGTAATATGAAAGCTATGTCTTACAACCTTCTTTACGGTGCTCTTGAAAATGCCGGGCAAGATGGTGTTGCCAATGAGTGGTATTTATACAAAGATAATAATCACACACAGAAAGATTTTCTCGATCACTCCTTTTGGGGTCACTACATTTATCTGTTGGATCCGGGTAACAGTAATTGGCAGAATTATATTTACGGACAAATGCAGAACGCATTTACCGCTCTCCCCTTCGATGGCTGGCATGTTGATCAAGTGGGCGACCGCGGAACACTTTATGATTATTCAGGGACAAGTGTAAATCTTAGAAACTGTTTTACGGATTTTCTTACCAATGCAAAAAATTTTTTACACGTTAACATGGTTATGAATGCTGTGAATCAATACGGTCAGCAGAACATTGCACAAAGCCCGGTTGATTTTCTATATACAGAAGTTTGGTCGCCGAATACAATATTCAATTCGCTCGCAGCAATTATTGTTAACAATTCTAATTTATCAGGCGGAACAAAAAATTCTGTCCTTGCAGCATATGTGAATCATGACCTCTCCGGCAACCCTGGTTATTTTAACACACCGGCTGTATTGTATGCAGATGCGGTTATCTATGCATATGGCGGTTCACACATCGAACTTGGCGAACATATGCTTGGACACGAATATTTTCCAAATGAAAATCTGAGTATGACCGATGAGTTAAAAACTAGTTTAAAGAACTATTACAATTTTCTAACTGCTTACGAGAATTTATTGCGTGATAAAGGAATATTAACAACAGCGGATTTATTGACAAGCGGATCAACAGCAATATCTAAATGGCCGCCGGTACTGGGTACAATTACATCGTTTAAGAAACAAATCGATAGTCTTGATGTATTTCACTTGATTAATTTCAAAGGTGCCACTACACTCGATTGGCGTGATAATTCGAAAACTCAACATGAGCCTGATTTGCTTGAAAATATCCCGTTAAGTTTTACAACATCAAGATCGATTGACAGAATCTGGTTTGCTTCTCCCGACTATAATTTGAGCTCACCGGTTGAAATTCAATTTCAAAATATTAATAACGATATTTCTTTCACACTCCCCTACTTAAAATATTGGGACATGGTTGTTGTAGAATACAAAACATCAACAGATATAGAGCAATCCTACAACGAAATTCCGACAGAATTAATTCTTAACCAAAATTATCCGAATCCGTTTAATCCATCAACTACGATTGAGTACACAATTCCAACCTCACCCTCTGTCCCTCCCCTTACTAAGGGGAGGGATATGGGAGGGGTCGTAACATTAAAAGTTTACGACATCCTTGGGAAAGAGATTGCAACTCTTGTAGATGAATATAAACTGCCGGGAAAATACGAAGTGAAATTCGATGCGAGTCATTCCGAGCCAAGCCGAGGAATACCAAGCGGTGTTTATTTCTATCGTTTACAAGCTGGTAATTATTCCAATACTAAAAAACTTATTATAATGAAGTAGTAATTATGCAGTCAATAAATTAATTTTACACCGTCTCATTCATTCAACCGTGAATAAGAAAACTCAAAAGGCAGTGGCTGTAATAGATATTTTTTATTCCTCATTTCTTCACCGGGAAATTAATTACTAAATAAATTTCCTTTTTTCTTCTGTAATTATTCTCTTACAATAATTTATGGAGGAGGAATAAAATGTCACAGTTGAAAATTAAAGAATTCAGTACCGGCAAACTTTACATTTCAGATGAATCAGCAAATACCACTTCGTTCAAATTAGACAGTGTTTTTGGTAATCAGATCGAAATTGATCCGGGTGAGGCTATTAGCATAAGTCAATTTCCACAACGACTCGAAGCGAATCTTAACAACCAGGTATCTTTTCTTAGTTCGTGTAAATCTGCCGGTATATTACCGGTGCGGGTTTACCAGTTAACCTCAAAGGATGTTTATAAAGAGCCATTATATATTTTATATGTTACTGGTACATATGATGCACTTTTAAAATATTTCGAAATGTTTTACCTACCGAAAGCAGAATCAATTTTTGAAACATTATTTCATTCTCAAAACTGGAATCTTATTAATGCTGAATCAAGCATAGGCAACGTTGCTCAAAAAGGTTACGGAATTTCCTCTTTAGATTCACTAGATAACTTGCTAAGAATGATCAGGAATGGAACATATAAAGTCTTTAAAGTTATTTAATAACATTTTTCATTTAACTTTTCCAAGAGTGTAATTATGAAAGATTGAGAAATCTTTTTTATTGTTGTTACATTAATTGATGAAATATTTTCAAGAGGTTAATTGTTCTCCATATGACAGTAGTTTAATTAAATGAAAGGGTGTAAAATGAAACAAAGAATATTTTATCTAATAATTTTATTATTTTTATTTAAGTATTCAGCGGCTCAATCAATAAATAACAATAGCAAATCGGAAGGAACAAATATGAGCAAAACAAAAAAAGTAACCGGCATTGGCGGATTTTTTTTCAAATCAAAAGATCCCAAGTTGATGCGAGATTGGTACGCTAAAAATTTAGGATTGGTTACAAATGAATATGGATCACTTTTCGAATTCAGGTTAACTGATAATCCCGATAAAAAAGGATATCTACAATGGAGTCCGTTTGAAGAAAAAACAAACTACTTCGAACCATCACAAAAAGAATTTATGATTAATTACCGGGTTGAGAATCTTGAAACCCTTCTTGAACAACTCAAAAAAGATGGTGTAACAATTTGTGATACGATCGAAACTTATGAGTATGGCAAGTTTCTGCATATAATGGATCCGGAAGGAAATAAAATTGAATTGTGGGAACCGGTCGATACACCATTTACACAACAATTCGAAGGTGAAACTACCCATTGATCAAACAAACTAAATTTTAGGAAATAAATATGCTCTTAAAATATTTATTACTCTGGTTTCCAATGGTAATTATTGCAATTATTAATGGTTCGATCAGGCAGTTTCTTTACATAAAATTTCTAAACGAACTAGCCGCACACCAATTATCTGTCCTTTCCGGCATTCTATTTTTTGCTATTTATATTTGGATCATAACCGGGTTTTGGAAGATAGAATCTTCTGCTCAAGCAATAACAGTTGGTCTTATGTGGTTAGGAATGACTATAATTTTTGAATTTGTATTCGGTCATTACGTTATGGGAAATTCGTGGGAAAAGCTTTTTGCAGATTACAATATCTTTAAAGGAAGATTATGGGTTGTTGTACTTATTTGGACGGCAATTTCTCCATTCATCTTTTTTAAGTTAAGGAGTTGATTATATGTATTACATTTTATTTTATAAAACAGTAGATGATTACATCGAAAAACGTCAACCATTCCGTGAAGCACATCTTAAGTTAGCGAATGAATATCATGCGAGAGGTGAACTTATACTAGCCGGTGCCTTAGCTGAACCGGCGGATGGTGCTGTACTGGTATTTAAAGGTGATAGTCCGTCTATCGCAGAAAATTTTGCAAAGAATGATCCATACGTATTGAACGGTTTAATTAAGGAATGGAATGTTCGTCAATGGACGGTTGTTATCGGCGGATAAACTATTGACTTGTGCTAGATCATCTCACTCAACAATTCTGGACGTGGTTGAGGAATAACAATTCTGTTAACTAGCAATCCTTTATCGGCAATTACTTTAGCGCCGGAATCAATTGCACTTTGAACGGCAGCAACTTCGCCGGTTAGTGTGCAGAATGCTTTTCCACCCAAAGCCATTGCTAAACGAATTTCAATCAATTTAACGTTAGCAGCTTTAACAGCGGCATCGGCTCCTTCAATCAAGGAAGCAACTGAAAATGATTCGATGATTCCGAGTGCTTCGAGCAGATTAACATTCGAATGCCCTGACAACGCCGGGAAGATATCTTTGTGCACATTAGGAATAACAAATGTATCAATCACAGCAAACTCAATTTGATTTGCTGCTGCATCAACAGCTGATTGAACCTCTGCTACATCTCCGCCAACTAACACCATATATTTTCCCGAACAGATTGTGCGTGATAATATCAATTCAACCTTAGATGTTTTCAGCATAATATCTGCGGCTTGCATACCGGCTGCAATGCTTGTCATTTCTATTAAACCCAGTGAGTTCATTTCCATTTTTTTATTTTCCTCTTCTATTCAACCTTTGAGAAAAGAATTCCACGCAAGGACACTAGGTTCACGCAAAGATCGCAAAGGTTATAGATTGTTTACAATTCTATGAATACCATCTTTAAGTAATGCTTCATTAAAGTTAATTAATAATCCAAGTTTCAAACCGGATAATTTAAGATAAGTTAATATTTGCGAATAATGAACCGGTGCAAGAGTTTCAACTGATTTTAATTCCACAATCACTTTTCCATTAATGATCAAATCCAAACGATATCCTACATCAAATTTGTTCTCTTTGTAAATCAGTGGCATCGGAACTTGTTGTTCTACTAATAATCCTTTTCCCCTAAGATCAAATGCCAAAGTATTTTCATAAACAGATTCAAGCAAACCAGGTCCTATTTTTTTATGGAGTTCTATAGCGGTAACAACAATTATCTTGGATATTTCATTTTCATCGATCATGTTTTTTCTTATTTGCGCTCCTTGCGTTTTCCTTGCGTCTTTGCGAGAAAAATCTTTTTGGCAAAGGCGCTAAGTTTACGTAAGGATTATCTATTTATCAGTACAAATTCATCATTGACTTGCGTTACTCTACCGGAAATAGAAGCATGTATTCTCGCTCCAAGTTTACCGGTTTCAATATCTCCAACTAGATCACCTTCATTCACTGCGTCCCCAGCTCTAACAGTTGGTTTTACCGGAACACCGGTATGCTGCTTCATCAAAATTTTTACTTCAACCGGTACCGGGCTTATTTTATTAAAAGGTGTATGCGAATCATAATTTAACAAATCGATTTTTTTCATTAGCATTTTCAATGGTACGCGTCTCCCCTCTTTTACGGGGTGCACACGGACCGGTTTTGTCTGTTCGAATTTTATTCCGGCATTTTTCAAATAAACCTTTCCCTGATCGCACGCTTCGCGTGGATATAAATCTTCCGGACAAGCATATAAAGAGCACAAACCGCAAGAGCAGCATAGATCAGCGTATTGATTCCAAACCGCTTCACCGCTTGTAGTAAATACCAGCGACCTCATAACCTTATGCGGTTGTACATCATATCCTAAAAGATAGCGCGGACAAAACTCCGTACAATAGCTGCATTGATCACACGCCGATTTACCGATCCGGTTCATATCTTGCACCGGTCTTTCTTGACGTTTAATCAAATAATGATCACGCGGCAATACTATTATTCCAGCGGTTGTCTTGGTAACTACTTCAGCCGGATCAAAAGTTAATTTGCCCATAAGAATGCCGCTTACAAAAATTCCGTAATCGGAAACGGTAGCTCCCCCGGCGTGTTTAATTAACTCACTTATACTCGTTCCAATAGGTACAAAAAACGTCTGCGGCTTTTTGACCGCACCGGTAACACAAACAAATTTTTGCGTAACCGGTTTATCTTCGATTGCTCTCGCTATGTTGTAAAATGTTTCAACATTATTTACAACACAGCCGACATCCAATGGTAAGCCATGAGGCGGTATTAATCTTTTTGTAGCAGCATAAACTAATTCGTATTCATCACCCGATGGATAAAAATCTCCAAGCTGGCACATTTCAATTTTACCGTTTGAAAAACATTTCTCTACCGTATCGATTGCATTAGCATTTTTAGATTTTATCCCGAAGTAAGCTCGCTTTGCATTCGTCTGTTTTATCATTGCATCTACACCTTTTACAATATCGGGTGCAAAGTTCAACATAATTTCATAATCTTTGTGAATCAGCGGCTCACACTCGGCACCATTAACCAAGACAAATTCAACTTTCGATTTTGCTTTAATGTGTGTAGGAAAACCGGCACCACCGGCACCAACTACACCGGCATTGAATATTTTTTCTTCAAGATTCATTGACTGATCCGTTTGATGACCACAATTGTTTTATCGTCTTGATATCTTGGTTCCGAAGTACTGAATCTAAATACATCATCCAATATAGTATGCGCAATTTCTTTAGCTGATTTATTGGCAGATTTTTTTGTTAATTCAATTAATCTCTTCTCTTCATAAAATTCATACTTATCATTTGCAGAATCAACGATTCCGTCTGAAAAGACTACTAAAACATCTCCAACTTCAAAATTAATACTGTCTGTTTCATACTTTGAATTTGGTGCCGGTCCAAGCAATGGTCCGGTTGGCTCTAAACGAATTATACTACCGGATTTTTTCCTATAAAATATCGGCGGATTCTGCCCGGCGTTCGCGTAAAGGAATAAACCTTTTCTATCCGCAGAAAGTTCGCCATAAAAGAGGGAAGAAAATTTATCATCACTGAAAATTTTATTTACAAGCTGGTTGATGCGGTTCATCATAGGTGAAATTTTCATCTGGAAAGTGCTTGCCATGCGAACAGCGCCGGATATATACATTGCCTCGGCAGAAGCAGCTAATCCTTTAGAAGCAGCATCGCCAACAACAATTCCAAGACGCTCTTCCTCATCGCCGATTTTTAAATAGTCATAAAAATCACCGGCTACCGTATCTGCCGGGATTGTAACTCCAAACACTTCGTAGAAATGGAATTTGTATTCATGCTCTGGTAAAATAGTTCTTTGGAGCTCTTTTGCTTTATCGATATCAATAATTAAATGTTTACGGGAAAGGGAAAGAAATCTTTCTTTTAATTTAGAAGTAAGTACGGTCGCTACAATATTTAATGTATATCTAAGATCATCATCAATTTTATCCGAGTTAACCGCAAGGAGGTATTCATAATATTTTTTTGTGCCGATTGAAATCTTTTTACCAACCCCGGAAGCGGAGTAACGGAATATTCCTTTTGCGATAAGCGTTTTATTTGTTTCGTCTGCTAATATGGTTCTTTCAGAGGTGACCCTATCAAATATATCATAATCTTTAATCGGAAGTGTAAAGTCTTCCGATATTTTTTTGACATTACCGGTTTGGAATAACAGTCTGTATGATTTCTTCGAGGGGTTTAACTTCCATACCCTACCGCCGGTAACTTTAAATTCTTTCTGCATTACTATTTGTTCAACAACCGATTGTAAAAGTTCACCATCGGTCTTGAAATTGCCCGATGCGATTGTATCAATAGTTCTTAATAATCTTTTTTGATCCATATGAGTATTTATTCCGTATATGAATTAATAATTTTTTCTAATACTTCTTTACAAACCTGGTTAAATTCATTTGAAGAGAACGCTCTCATTAAACTATTATGTGTTGGTCTGTAAACACCTTTTGAAGCATAACCGGCGCCTTCAAATGCACCGATCTTATCTTTATACTTCTCTTCATCGTTTGTAGGCAAAGGTGTACCCTCATCTACAAGATTTTTCCATTTGCTGTTAAAATCCACAAGTGTCGTTATATTTGGTTCCCACGGTTCAACATCTAATGGATAATAATCCTGGTATGTAGGATCATCACCGTATTCATCTGCCAAAGCGGCAAGTCCGTGCCCGAACTCATGAACAAAAACTTGTTTGGATAACTGGTTATCGGCAGCCGATACATTGTAATAATTATAAATGGCGCCGCCGCCGTACTTTGAAGTGTTCACTAAAACATATATTTGATCATTCGGCGCGTTGGCAGCATAATCTCTTATTGCATGATAATCTAAAGTCATTAAATACCTTTCGCTATCGAAAGTATAAAAACGGGAATTCAAAATTGTTTTAACCCAAACATCTTTGCCGGGAATATCCGTTCCGCTCTCTAATGATGGTGCTTCAACACCCCATATATTTATTTTATCAGTATTTTCTTTGAATGGAGAATATTCAAAAAGATAACCGGCAAATCGTTTACAATCATCTTTGAACTTCTGCATCTCATCTTTTGTGTAACCTTCCGGAATAATTACAATATCAAGTTTAGTCGATGGATCGCCCGAATTTACAACTTCAAATTTGGGATAAACCTTTGCTTGTTCCTGGATAATAAAATAATTGTCAGGGTTAACAGCATACTCAAATTTCTTCTCAAAATTATTTCTTCTATCTCTCTTAAGAATTTCCACACGTATTTTGTTTTTTGGAAACGGCATAACAACCGAACCGGAAAAAGTCCGCAGTGTATGCTTGGCTTCTTCGGTGGACTGCCATTCTTGAAAGAGTGTCGAGAAACCTCTTGAATAAATAAGCTGGTTTGATGATTCATCAAAAACTTTTAGCATGTAATTTCCATAACCGAATTGATCGATAATATTTTTCTTTGTACCGCTCCATATCGGTTCTTCGATCAGCTTATCAAAACTTATTGTCTCACTATTTTTATCACCGGTATGATAGAAATCGAGCCGGAGTGTTTTCTCTACAAAGTAATCATCAAATTTAATTTGAGGGTAAACAATTGAAAATGTGAACAATAAAATGAATAAAATTTTTTTCATGTTTCGCTCTATAAGTGAATAACAATTTTCATGAACATTTTTTCATCCGGCTATTACAAACCATTTCGTGACAAAGAAGATTTAATTCCAGTCACGAGATGAATCGCGGCCGCCGGGAAATTTATTTAACCACGTTTACCAAATACAGCAGTTTGATAGTTTTCCAGGAGCTTTGGATCATCAATCGAACCGTGATGGTGTACTTGTCTCCAGCGCCCATCAAACTTTTGGAATATTCTAGATGTTCTAATAGCTAAATTAATTTCTAAATCATTCAGCCGGAAATATCCTCGCTCCCTTCAAACAGCATAAAACAGTCCGGCTGTTTCATGAATGGTATAGTCGTAATACTCAACATAAACCTTAGCTGGTCCGTTGAATAGTTTGTCATAGACTTGTTTAATTTCGGTCCAACCTCGTTTTATTCCGCCAAGCGGATTATCCATCGCAATTTCATCCGTATTTGCCCAATTATCTTCCATTAACGACATATTTCCATTATTAAAAGCACTGTAAAACTGAACAAGTGCTTGAAACGGTGTGGATAAATCACCCATTTCCTCTTTTCCAGTTATTGCCTTTTGAATTGGTTCCAACAGTTCTCCCGAATGTGAATATTATACTTTAACCTTCCGTGAACCCGGCTTTACGAGAGGAATTTTATTTTCTTTGCACAAAGGGCATTCATCCGGTAAATATGACACTACCTCTAATTGTAGAGTACTAAATTGGGGAACGCCAAATTGCACCTTATTGTTACTTCTATCTACAATAAAGCCAACCCCGGCAATGACTCCACCACCTTGACGAACAATATCCATCACCTCGAAGACAGAACCGCCCGTTGTAACGACATCTTCACATACTAAATATCTTTTACCTTCTTCAACCTGGAATCCTCTCCTTAGAACAAGAGTTTTATCCTCTCTTTCAGCAAAAATTGATTTTTTGTTCAGCAGCCGGGCAACTTCTTGCCCGACAATTATTCCACCAATTGCCGGTGAGATAACAACATCGATCTCGAAACTCCGAAAATGTTCGGCTATTTTTGAGCAAATAGTTTCATTGTGTACCGGGTGCTGTAACACCAAGGCACATTGAAAGTACTGGTTACTGTGTCTTCCCGATGTTAATAAAAAATGCCCGTTCAAAAGGGCATTTGTTTCAAGAAAAATATCAAGAATGTTTTGGTTTGTCATTGGTTTATTTTGTCTATTGTATGAGCGAGTTTAAAGTCGTTCTCTGTAACTCCCCCGGCACTATGAGTAGATAAAGTTACTTTTACTTTATTCCAATCATGGAGGAGAATGTCCGGATGATGATCTAGTTTTTCTGCTTCGATCCCAATTTTAATTATAAAACTTAATGCATCGCTAAAATCTTTAAGAGAAAATTCCTTCTGTAATGTACTATTGATAAAACTCCAGCTATTCAATTCAACAAGTTTACTGTTTATATCCTCTAAGTTAAATATCTTCATTTTAACAGCTTACAAATTTAATTAAACAGTTTTCTTCTCTTCGTTCCCTTGTTCTTCCGGTTCAGCAGTTTTTGATGAGAGAAAATACAGCTCCTCGGTATTCTTCTTATGCTTTACAATTATTTTATCCCCTTCTTTGAAATGGGCTAAAAGTAATTCTTCAGCTAAAGGATCTTCAACATACTTCTGAATTGCGCGTTTTAAAGGTCTTGCTCCAAATTTAGGATCGAATCCTTTATCGCTCAAAAATTCAATTGCAGATTTATGAAGTTCTATACTCATCTTGTTATCGGTAATGTTCCTAACAAGGTCTTTCATCTCGATAGTTATGATCAGCCTAATATCATCTTTATCGAGACTTCTGAACACAATCGCCTCGTCAATACGATTTAGGAATTCAGGGTTGAACAATTTTTTCATTGCATCTTCTACAGTATTCTTCAACTGTGCATATTGATCTTCAGCAGTATCGCTGCCGAATCCGTATCCGCCGGTACTTTTTATTTCACGCGTACCAACGTTCGAAGTCATAATTATTATTGTATTCCTAAAATCTACTTTTCTGCCCAAACTGTCCGTTAGCGTTCCATCATCCAGAACTTGTAAAAGAATATTGAAAACATCAGGATGAGCTTTTTCAATTTCATCAAATAAAACAACCGAATAAGGTTTCCTACGAACTCTTTCAGTTAATTGTCCACCTTCCTCATAGCCAACGTACCCTGGAGGTGCACCAACTAATCGCGATACGGCAAACTTCTCCATATACTCACTCATATCGATTCTTATCAAAGCATCTTCTGTGTCAAAAAGATAACGGGCGAGTTCCTTTCCTAATTCTGTTTTACCCACGCCGGTTGGTCCTAAAAATATAAAAGTTCCTATCGGTTTGTTCGAACGTTTTAGACCGGCACGCGTTCTCCTAATCGCTTTACTGAGTTTGGTAACGGCATCGTCTTGCCCAACTATTCTTTCTTTGAGGGCATTCTCCATCTTCATCAATTTTTCTGATTCTGCTTGAACAACACGTGTTACCGGTATACCGGTCATCATCGATACAACAGTAGCGATATCATCTTCCGAAACATCAAAAACCATATCCTTATTTTTTGCATCCCATTCTCGTTTAGCAATTTCAAGATCGGATTGCAATTGTCTTTCTTTATCCCTTAAACGTGCGGCTTCTTCGTAGTCTTGCTGTTTAACAACTTGAATTTTTAACTGCTTAATTTTTTCGATCTCACCTTCGAGAGTTAAAATCTCTTCCGATACTGTAAAATTACCCATGTGTACTCTTGAACCGGCTTCATCAATAACATCGATTGCCTTATCGGGCAGATACCGATCAGTAATGTACCGCTCGCTTAATTTTACGGCAGTTTGAATCGCTTCGGTAGAATATCTTACGTGATGGTGGTCTTCATATTTGAATTTAATATTCTCAAGAATCTGGATTGTTTCGTCGGCACTTGGAGGATCAATCATAACCTTTTGGAATCTTCTATCCAAAGCACCATCGGTTTCAATAAATTTTCTATACTCATCAAGTGTTGTAGCTCCGATGCATTGAATATCTCCGCGTGCCAAAGCCGGTTTAAACATATTTGATGCATCGAGTGAACCCGAAGCACCACCGGCACCAACAATCGTATGAAGCTCATCTATAAATAGAATTACATCATCGGCTTTTTCAAGTTCATTCATCAACGCTTTCATTCTTTCTTCAAACTGACCGCGGTATTTTGTACCGGCAACCAACCCGGCTAGGTCCAATGTTACAACTCTTTTCTCTTGTAAAATTCTCGGTACCTTGCGTTGAACGATCCGTAGAGCGAGCCCTTCGGCGATTGCTGTCTTGCCAACACCAGGTTCACCTATCAAAACCGGGTTATTCTTTTTTCTTCTGCTTAAAACTTGTGCAACGCGCTCAATCTCTTTTTCTCTGCCTATTACCGGGTCGAGTTTATCTTCGATTGCAAGTTTGGTTAAATCTCTGCCAAAATTATCCAGTACCGGTGTTTTTGTTTTTTCAACTTTCTTTGTTTGGAACTGCTGGGCTGCGGCAGCTTTCTCCGGATTTTTACTGCTAAGTATATTATTTAACTCAGCACGTGCGTTATCATAAGTAACAGTAAACTGGTGAAGTATTTGCGTTGCAATATTATCTTCATCACGGAGAAGTGAAAGCAGAATATGTTCGGTTCCAATTACATCCGATTTGTAAATTTTAGATTCAATTTGGGTAATCTTTAAAACTTTCTCGGCTTGTTTTGTAAGCGGAATATTCCCGATAGTTAAAGTACCGCCGGATGTACGGA
The DNA here is from genome assembly GCA_020723165.1 of Melioribacter roseus. GTDB lineage: Bacteria > Bacteroidota > Ignavibacteria > Ignavibacteriales > Melioribacteraceae > DYJK01. The sequence continues at coordinate 14,577 of DYJK01000044.1, forward strand.
CAGTATCTTCTATCGCTTTCTTAAGTTTTACAAGATCAACATCAAGGTTACGCAAAATTTTAACTGCTACCCCTTGTCCTTCCCGTATAATACCAAGGAGAAGATGTTCTGTCCCAATATAATCATGTCCAAGTCGTAAAGCTTCTTCCCTACTTAACCTAATTACTTCCTGGACTCTTTCAGAAAAATTTCCTTCCATAAGAATTCCTTTCTAAACTAAGTATTTGAACATGAAATCGTCCAAATGGTTACTTAAATATAATTATTGACTCCGCTCTTAGCAAGGAACATAATAACTCCATAACTAAACTATAATCTAAATTGTATTAATCTTGGCTTATTGATATTTTGTAAACAGTTTTTATCAATAATGGAGTAATAAATGGAAGCATTGACTGGTTTTTCGATACTGATAATTTTTATTGGAATCATTTTTCTGTTTATGATTCTATATTATGTACCGATAGGACTTTTTATCACAGCTTATTTCTCAGGTGTTAAAGTTAAAATTTTTAGAGACCTAATTGGAATGAGATTAAGAAAAGTATCACCCCAGGTTATTGTCCGGAATCTTATTTCTGCAACAAAAGCCGGTTTGGAATTAAACATTTCTCTTTTAGAAGCACACTATCTTGCCGGTGGTAATGTAACCAATGTTGTTAATGCATTAATCTCTGCCAACAAAGCAAATTTGGATTTAGGTTTTTCTAAGGCAGCAGCAATCGATCTTGCCGGACGTGATGTATTGGAAGCAGTAAAAATGTCGGTTAATCCAAAAGTTATTGAAACACCTTTAGTTTCTGCTGTTGCTAAGGACGGTATTCAATTGAAGGCAATGGCAAGAATAACTGTAAGAACAAATCTAGAAAGATTAGTCGGCGGTGCCGGCGAACAAACAATACTCGCACGTGTTGGTGAAGGAATTGTATCAACGATAGGATCGAGCAATACTCACAAGGAAGTTCTTGAGAATCCCGATAGTATTTCAAAAGTTGTATTATCAAAAGGTTTGGATGCCGGAACTGCTTTCGAAATACTCTCAATTGATATTGCCGATGTTGATGTTGGAACAAATATCGGTGCAATTTTGCAAACAGACCAGGCAGAAGCAGATTTGAAAGTTGCACGCGCTAAAGCTGAGGAAAGAAGAGCGGCTGCCGTTGCACTCGAACAAGAAATGACTGCCGAAGTTGCTCGTATGAAAGCTAAAGTTGTTGAAGCAGAAGCTGAAATTCCTAAAGCTATCTCAGAAGCTTTTAGAGAAGGCAACCTTGGTGTTATGGATTATTATAATCTTAGAAATGTCCAGGCAGATACGGATATGAGAAGTTCTATCGCTAAACCCGATGAGAAAAAAGATAAAGACGCTTAACCATGGATAATATAATAGAAATAATCGTTTTCTTTTTTGTCATCTACAGCATACTTGGTTCCATCTTTGGGAAAAAGAAATCCAAGAGGACAAGTAATTCGCCAAAACCCCAGGATCAAAAAATTTCTTACCAAAGATACGATGATAAGAAAACTTCCTATAAGCGGCCTTCGGGTAATCAAGAGATATTTGAAGAACTTTTTGGGATTAAATTACCAAAGAGCGGGAATGATTACGAAACACGTAATGTTGAAAAAGATGCAGACGATCTTGAAAAGATAACCTGGGATCCCGAAAAAGAATTTGAACAAAAAGTTACTGCCAGGGAAAAATACGAATACAGAAATATCGAAAAAGTCGTTCCCGATATTGATTATGATTTGGCTGGCTCACTGGAGAATGTTCAAAAGAAAAAAACTATGAGTGAAATTTTACATAAGCAATATGATCAGAAAGTAGTTACATATGAAAGGGCAAAAAATTTCAGGAATAAATTACTGGCAAATCAATCAATAAAAGAATTTATCATTCTTACAGAAATATTAAACAAGCCAAAAGCTCTTCGTAAACATTAAGCAGACTGGAAGCCCGCCGATTGGCGGGCTTTTATTTTAACCTTTCACAAATTCCGCTATTGAATCAACTACATATTTAATTTGTTCATCTGTTAATTCGGGATAAATCGGTAATGCCAAACTATGTTCTGAGGCAAAATTTGAGTTCGGATAATCTTTATCGTTTGATTTTAAATAATCAAAACATTCTTGCCTATGGAACGGTACCGGGTAATAAACTTCGCAGCCGATCTCTTTCTTCTTCATGAAATCCCAGAGTTCATTTCTTTTTTCAACACGTATGATAAATTGATTATAGATGTGATAGTTCTTGTGTCCCGTTTCTTTATAAATTGCTTCCGGCAGCAGCACTTTATTCTTATCATCAAAAGTTAATTTTCCTTCCGCTTCAGCTAGACCGGCTTCGATAAAATATTTTGTATAAGCGGCGGCATTCTGTCTTCTCTTTTCCGACCATGAATCAAGATATTTTAATTTAACACGCAGTACGGCTGCTTGCAGAGAATCTAACCTGAAATTTCCTCCAATTACTTTGTGATAGTATTTTGGTTCCATACCATGCACACGCATAATTTTGAGTTTGTGTTCAAAATTTGGATTGTTAGTTGTAACAATTCCGCCATCGCCAAATCCGCCAAGATTTTTACTCGGGAAAAATGAGAAACATCCCATGTCACCTATCGTACCGGCAAATCTGCTGTCTTTATATTGAGTACCGATTGCTTGTGCTGCATCTTCAACAACAAACAAACTGTATTTCCTCGATATCGACATTATCTCCGTCATCGCAGCACTTTGTCCGTAAAGATGAACCGGGATTATAGCTTTAGTTTTTGATGTGATTTTCTTTTCAATCTGTTTCGGATCGATATTAAACGTAACCGGATCAACATCAACAAAAACCGGCTTTGCGTTTAATCTTGCAACTACTCCGGCGGTAGCAAAAAAAGAATAAGTTGGAACAATAATTTCATCACCCGGCTCTATATCAAGAACCATCAATGCTAACAATAAAGCATCCGTTCCCGATGATACACCTACTGCAAACTGACAATTCAAGTAATTACTAATTTCTTCTTCGAGTTTTGCTATATCGGGACCCATAATAAAATACTGCGAATCAATAACTTGTTGTACTGCTCCATCAATTTCTGTTTTAATTGACTGGTATTGTCCTTTCAAATCAAGCAAAGGTACTTTCATATTAAACTCCAATAAGTCGAAAAATTTTGTTGGACAAAATTAGTTATTAATTGCAACCGAACCTAATAGAGATAGAATAAAGACTATGCTGATCAAATTGATTTACACAGATTTTATCTGCGGCGACCTAACTATCGAATTTTTGCATAACTCAAAAAAACTTACCGTCAGTTTTTTCCGAAGGAATGGCTTCGCCAAACTGACGAAACTAAAAAAAATCTATAATATTTTGGCTTTAGCCACATTAGCTTTGCGTGATGGGGCTAAAAACCGTGTTTCCTTTTCAGTCTCTATTCCATCTGCTAAAGCAGACGGTTATTAGGATTCAAATTTATTTTATGCAATAATACTTTACTTATGCAACACGCTATGTCGTTAGGCAAGTACCGCTACATCAGCGTTCTATTACTTTTTTTGACAATCCTTCACTCAAGTTTATGTTTCTTTTTCAAACGATAGGTGTTATATTTTGCCAACTTTTTCTTCAATTCACAAACTAACGGAGTATTTGTGAGCTTATCTGAAAACATCAGCAAATTGAAATCCGGTTTTCATTCTACATTCTGGGTTGCCAACATAATGGAATTATTTGAACGGCTCGCTTATTATGGACAGCAAATTGTTTTTATGATCTACATGAGAAATGATCTCGGGTTCTCCGAAGTAGAAGCCGGACAATTATCAGGTCTTTTTGGAGGATTACTTTATTTACTTCCTATTCTCGGCGGTACACTTGCAGATAAATGGGGATTTAGACGGGCATTCAATGTCGCATTCTCAATCCTGGCAATCGGATATTTTTTGATCGGTTCTATCGGGATGAATATTTTCCACGGTATCTATGGTAATATGAATCAATACTGGCTGATGATGATATTTTTAATTCTAACTGCTTTCGGCGGATCATTTATTAAACCATCAGTTCTCGGAACCGTAGCAGTAACAACAAAAGAAGAAACTAAATCACTCGGTTTTGCTATTTATTACTGGCTTGTTAATGCCGGTGCTATGATTGGTCCTACGATTGCATATTTTGTACGCGATAGTCTCGGCAATCAATTTGTGTATGTGGTTTCTTCTGTGAGCTGTTTAGCTATGCTTATCGTAAATATTTTGTTGTACAAAGAAGTTAAACCGGAAGGCAATGTTGTAACTGAGTCTTTACTGAAAAAAATTGAGAACCTTTTTATCGTAGTCACAAATTTTAAGTTCATGATTTTCCTTCTCATCTATAGTTTGTACTGGATCATCTTCTGGCAAGAATTTATAATCGTACCTTACTACATAACAGATTATATCGATGCAAACGCTCCTTATGAAATTGTACAATCATGGTCGGGTGCCGGTGCAATTATACTTTTACAAATTCCGGTTAATCTGCTTACAAAAAAAATTGAGACACATAAAGCAATACTAATCGGATTTGTCATATCAAGTTTGATCTGGATTATAATTGGAATTTATCCAAGCATACCTACAATCGTTGCCGGTATAGTTGCATTTGCAATAGGTGAAATGATCCAGGCGCCGAGATACTATCAATACATTTCCGAAATAGCACCGGCCGGTCAGCAAGGTTTATATCAAGGATATGCATTCTTACCGATTGCTATCGCACGATTTGTAGGTGATCCGTTCGGAGGATGGATTTATCAAACATCAAAAGCTGCCGGTAAACCCGAAATGGTTTGGTATGCTATGATTGGTATCGGCGTCCTTGCCGCAGTTTTAATGTGGATTTATAATTACTTTGTTACTAAAACAGAATCTGCTTAATGACTCTGGAATTCTTTTCTTTACAAAGCAAAAGAGATTGGCATTATTAAAAATTTTGAACCTTTGCGTGCTTTGCGTAAACTTAGCGGTCTTTGCGTGAAAATCTTTTCTCGCAAGGATCGCAGAGTAACCCGTCAAAAACAACTGGCGAACGCAAAGAGCGCAAAATGGGAAAACCGTACAAACTTTAATGCAAAAGAAATATCAACTTAAACACGTCGGCAAGATTCCGGTAAAAGCACCACTTGTTGATGAATCAAAATTTCAGATCAACTACCGCAATGAATTAAATCCTTCGCAGTACGATGCTGTCTGTGCTGTTGAAGGAAATTACCTAGTTATTGCCGGTGCCGGCAGCGGTAAAACCCGTACACTTGTTTACCGCGTTGCACGTTTGGTTGAAATGGGAAATGATCCTTCGTCAATTTTGCTTCTCACATTTACACGCAAAGCAGCAAAGGAAATGATGGACCGCGCTGCTATCCTTCTCGATAACCGGTGTTCAAAAATTAACGGCGGTACGTTCCATTCGTTTGCAAATTTAACTCTACGTAAGTATGCAAAGGCAGTAAAGCTCGATAACGGTTTTACTATTCTCGATCAAAGCGACAGCGAAGACGTAATAAACCTGATACGCGGGCAGCTCAATCTTTCACAGCATAAAAAAAGATTTCCGAACAAGCAGACAATTTTTAAAGTACTCAGCTTAAGTGTTAATACCGGCAGAACTGTAGAAAATATTTTGGAAGAAGAATATCCTCACTTTGCTGAATATCTAGAAAAGTTTAACCAGATTGGACAAGTTTACACCTCATACAAAAGGCAGAATAATCTGCTCGATTACGATGATCTGCTTGTGTATCTGCGCGATTTCCTTTTTGAATTGAGCCCGGCAGCAAAATCACTGTTGAACTCGATCAAATACACTATGGTTGATGAATACCAGGACACAAACAAACTGCAAGCAGAAGTGATCAAAGGACTATCGCAGATCCATCAAAACATAATGGTTGTAGGCGATGACTCGCAATCAATCTATTCTTTCCGCGGTGCAAACTTTAAGAATATCATGGAATTCCCGAAACTCTTCAAAGATGTAAAACAAATTACACTCGAAGAGAATTACCGCAGTACACAAGAAGTTCTAAATTTTTCGAACCGCATTATTGAATTTGCTGTAGAGAAATATCCGAAACATCTTTTCACACGTAAAACCGGCGGAGAACTGCCCGGGATAATCAGTGCATCGAATGAAAATATGCAGTCCCGTTTTATCGTTGATAAAATTTTAGAACTCCGTGAAGAAGGGATTCCGCTGAATGATATTTCTGTTCTCTTCCGCTCGTCTTTCCATTCATTCGATCTTGAAATTGAATTGAACAAAGCTAACATACCTTACATGAAATTCGGCGGAATGAAATTCATCGAGACTGCACATGTAAAAGATATGCTTGCATTTTTGCGCATCGCACTAAATCCATCCGACTTTGTCAGCTGGTACCGTGTTCTTCTTCTGCACGAAGGGATCGGTCCAAAGAAAGCACAAATGATTATGGACGAAATTGCCAGTGGAAAACTTTCTATCAAAGTTCAGCCGGAAAAAGGTGTTGGTCAAAAATATAACGACAGAATTTTCAACCTCTTCTCTTTCCTTCATGAGATTCATACAAAGAATCAATTACCGGCTGATAAGGCAGAATTGGCGTATAAATATTTCGAGCCGATCTTTATGGATAAATATGATGACTGGAACAAGCGGAAAAAAGATCTCGATATTTTTATGAACATTGCCGAGAACTACCGCTCACTCGATAGTTTGCTCGCAGATATGGCGCTTGAACCTCCGCAAGACAGCGTTACCGATGTTGATGCGGCGGATAAAGAACGTGAGTTTCTCACCCTCTCTACAATCCACTCAGCAAAAGGATTGGAATGGCATTCTGTTTTTATCATTCATGCGGTGGATGGCTTCTTCCCTTCTGCCCAGTCGTTCGATAAATTGGAAAATCTTGAAGAGGAACGCCGCTTAATGTATGTTGCCTCAACACGAGCTAAGCAGAATTTATTTGTCTGTTACCCCATGCACATTTTTGATAGGCACAACGGAATTACATTTGCCAAACCTTCTCGCTTTATCGAAACAATCTCCGATGACCTCGCCGACCAATGGCTTTTGGAAGAGTAAATGATATGTTGAGTGTTGAATTATAAATCATAAATTCTCCGTGTTACTCTTGGCGAAGCCATCCCTTCGGGAGTGATCCGCCGTGGCGGACTTTGTGTTCTCTGTGTAACAGCTTTTCTTTTCGGATTTAACACCAAAGAGGAAATGAAATGCTAAGTGTTAAATGCTATTGGATTCATCAACTTGCTGTACTTTTACCGTAATCTTGCCAACGTGTTTAAGTTTATATTTTTTTGCATTCGACATCTTCAATAAATAGCACGCTGATGACGCAGACTTGCTTGCAGCAAGTTAAACGGATTTTCTCAGATTAATCCGTGTACATCCGCTAGATCCGCGTTATCTGCGGTCTATATATTTTTAAATTTTAGTTCAATACAATGATAAATTTTAAGTCCGCAATATGAATATTAATTCCCTTCGTACATCTTTATTTAGAATTTCATTCTGATTATCTTTGGCGCGTGAAAACAACAAATTATTTTCGCGAACAAGTAATTAGGAAACGTCCATACATAAAAATGGAATGGATTGAAGAAATAATTAAGAAACCCATAAAAAAGGAAATTCAAACAGATGGACGAATTAGATTTTGGGGTTATGTTAGTGAAACTAAAAAGTATTTTCGTATAATAACGTTAAGTGATGGAGAAACTATCCATAATGTTTTCCCTGATAGAAATTTTAAGGAGGAAATAAAATGAAACTACAGTATTACGCAGATACAGATTCTTTATATATAGATTTATCTGAAAAATCGAGTGTGGACTCAAAAGAAATAGCAGAAGGAGTTGTAATTGATTTTGACGAAAACGGCCACATTGTTGGTATTGATATTGACCATGCGAGTAAAATAGTGAACCTTAAAAAAATTGAATCTTCGTCATTACCTTTACAGTCTTTTGCAGTTGCCTAAATATTCATCTGTGATAATTATAGGTTTGTGCAAAATTTCAATAATATTACTCCGTGGTTAACCACTCCTATTTGGTAATGATATCTCATAAGTAATTTTTCTGGACAACACCCAATGGCTTTTAGAAGAGTAAATGAAATGTTGAGTGTTGAATTATGAATTCTCTGTGTAACAGCTTTTCTTTTCGGATTTAACACCAAAGAGGAAATGAAATGCTAAGTGTTAAATGCTATTGGATTCATCAACTTGCTGTACTTTTACCGTAATCTTGCCAACGTGTTTAAGTTTATATTTTTTTGCATTCGACATCTTCAATAAATAGCACGCTGATGACGCAGACTTGCTTGCAGCAAGTTAAACGGATTTTCTCAGATTAATCCGTGTACATCCGCTAGATCCGCGTTATCTGCGGTCTATATATTTTTAAATTTTAGTTCAATTCTCAATCCGTGAAGCAGACTCGCCTTGCTGAAGACGTACGCTAAAGCCGGTGCTACAAGTTCGACATTTCTTTTAAAATACTTTCCATCCCTAATTAAAGTTGTTGACAAAAAAGAATGCACGGGTTAAATTCTACATAGTTTTTTTACGAGTATTAATGATAACCGTACTCCATAATTATCTGCCCGAACCAAACGATCCTTTAACAACCGCGCCTGGGCATCTCACTTAGCTCCTTAATGTAAAACTGAATTATAACAAGTTTGTGGATATAAAGATTACAATGATTTATACACATGTATTAAATAGATGACCCGGGGTTAAGAGTCTGTTAGACTGAATATCTTAAGGATGATAGATATTTATCCGCCTTTGGAGGATGCAACTGTGTGCATACTTGTCCGCCGTAGGTGGATCTATGTTCTTAAGATATATATTACATGCAGTATAATTAATAGTTATACCAATGAGGAAAAATGAAGAGAGAAGCTGATTATACCATAAAAGGTTTTATTTATCAGTTCAATTTGACTTTACTAAAAATATTAGAATCTAATGATGATACTGAGATTACAATCGAGGGAATAATCGAAGATATTGATATAGATGATGGAGAGCAGATTGAAGCTGTTCAATGTAAGTATCACGAAACACAAGAAACTTATACTTTAAGCCTTTTTTACAAACCTATATTACAAATGATGGCGCATTATTGTAAGAATAATAACCTACCTATCCAATATACATTATATGCTCACCTTCCAAATCAAAAAGATGAAGTCAAACTTATCAAAGATGACCTTGACAAGATTTTATCCACAAAGAATCCAAAATTAGCAAAATATGTTTCTCAAATTGACGGATCGTTTGATGCGAATAACTTCTTAAATCATTTCAAAATTGAATTTGGTAAATCTTTTGATGATTTAGTAAAATCAACCAAAAATAAATTAAACAGCAATAATTTTGATCAATCTGATATAGATACCCTTATTTATCCAAACGCTATAAATGAAATTGCAAATTATAGCATCAGACACGATGCAACACAAAGAATAGTCACAAAGAGTAGTTTCTTAAAAGTATTAAGAGAAATCAGAAAAACTGCCATTACTAAATGGACCTTATCACTAAAAGATTATAAGAAAATTATTGATACCAGAAAAAAGCAACTAAAACCAAATCTGGACAAGAATTCTAGGTTAAGATACTTTGTAATAGCAGAAGGTTCAATTGAAGATTTCGATCAATCAATTGTCACATTCATCTCAGATTATTTAGAAAAATTTCATTTCAAGCCAGCTCATACTCAAACACCTATTTTTGCTTTGGATTGTGAACAAACGAAATTTGATGAAATCCGTGAGAGACTATTTAAAAAGGGTATAAGATTCAGAGATGGGTTTACTCCCTCAAAAGTTTTTGACGAAAACTATTTTTATGAAGCTCCCATCACAAAAGAAGTTTCAAGAAAAGAAATACAAAGAGAATTCTCCATACGGTTGCTAAGGTATGACCCGAACGATCCAATTCTCAACCATAAACCTTGTGATGATTTATTTATTATAGCACCAAAAATATATCAAGAACTACATTTAGAAGATTTATGTGTTGAGCAAATTAACATTAGCAAACTACGAGAATTAAAATATATTTTAGGAGTTTCCAATGCCTACGAATAAAATTGGTCAAGTTGTTTCGAGTTCACCAAATTCGATATCAGTTGATATCCAAGATTTAAAAACTTACGAAGACAACAAAGAAACATTACAGATAGGAAGATTCTTAAAAATTGCGCAAGGGAATAACGACTATGTAATTGCAATTATAAAAAATATAAGAGGTTCAAATACTCTTGATGCAAATAAAAATCTAGAGTGGTCATTTGTAGTCGAGTGTCAAGCAATTGGTAGTCTAATTGCCGATAAGGATTTTGAGCGTTCAAGTTCTCATCTTCCAGTTCCAACTGAGCCTGTTTTTATAACTGATAAAACAGAATTAGATAAATTGTTTTTATCGAACGATAAATTCAATTTCCCTATAGGAAGCCTAGTGTTAAATAAAAACATTAAAGTAAATATTGAGGGTGACAAATTATTTGGTCAACATATTGCAATTGTCGGTTCGACTGGTTCTGGTAAATCTTGTACTGTTGCAAAAATTATTCAAGAAGTTGTAGGAATTAACGAGGGCAAAAATAGGAATCTTGGGAAACAAAATAATTCTCATATAGTAATATTCGATATTCATTCTGAATATGAAAATGCTTTTCATTTATTGGACGAACAGAAATTTACTTTAAATTGCTTGAATGTTGATAAACTTAAGTTGCCATATTGGTTAATGAACTCCGAGGAATTAGAAGACTTATTTATTGAAAGCAATGAAGCGAATTCTCACAACCAAGTATCACAATTTAAACAAGCTGTTATACTCAACAAAGAAAAATATAATCCTACAATTACAGAAATGACATATGATAATCCAGTTTATTTCTCGATACAAGAGGTTTATAATTATATTGAAAATATGAATAGAGAGGTAATTGGAAAACTTGATAATGAAAACTTACCAAAACTTTCTGATAAATCTCTAGTAACTGATAAGAAAACTTATTTTGAAAAAGTACATAATTTTGTACGTACCTCAACTGCTGCTGCAGACAAAGCTTCGAATGGTCCATTCAATGGTGAATTTAATAGATTTGTATCTAGATTAGAGAACAAACTTTCTGATAAAAGATTAAAGTTCTTATTAGAACCCAAAAAAGTTGATGGAACTCCGTACAAAACTTCTGATTTTGAAGAAATTATGAAACAGTTCTTGGGATATCTTAATAGATCGAATATCACAATAGTTGATTTAAGTGGAGTTCCATTCGAAGTACTGAGTATAACTGTTAGTTTAATCTCTAGATTAATTTTTGATTTCTGTTTTCATTATTCTAAACTAAAGCACGACAAAAATGAGTTAAATGATATTCCAGTAATGCTGGTTTGTGAAGAAGCACATAATTATGTTCCGCGAAATGATAGTGCAATGTATCAAGCCTCTCGTAAATCGATAGAAAGAATTGCTAAAGAAGGAAGAAAATATGGGATAAATCTTATGGTTGTTAGTCAAAGACCTTCAGAAGTATCTGAGACAATCTTTGCTCAATGCAACAATTTCCTTTCCCTTAGGCTCTCAAATTATAATGATCAAAATTATATTAAAAATTTATTACCAGATAATTCTAATGCGATAACGGATATTCTTCCTAATCTAGCACCGGGTGAATCAATTATCGTTGGTGATTGTATAGCAATTCCATCTGTTTTAAAAATAGAAATGCCTAATCCAGAACCAAAAAGTCAAAGTGTTAAAGTGTTTACTGAATGGAACAAGAAATGGTTAGACGTAACATTTGAGGATGTTATTAAACGTTGGAGAAAAGAATAGTTAGATGAACATTGGTATAACAAGGTACTGTGTTAAAAAACAATAGTAGAAGTAGAAATATTTCAAAGA
>DYJK01000045.1 GCA_020723165.1 Melioribacter roseus
GTTTCCTTTGACATTCCTACCCAGATATTACTCTGTTCATTTTTTCTTATGTAATTGAAGCTGGAATATGCGATAAGAATAAAAAGAATAGCAAACAATATTTGCAGATAAGGGTAGTATTTTAATTGGTTGATTACATCGGAATCGCCGTAAAATATTTTTTGAAGTATTTTACCATCGGGGGCTTTAACATTTATTGACGGGTGTAAACTTTTTAATTCCGATAAAATCTCTTGAAGCTGCGTGTATTTTTCTTCCTCTGAAATATCTTTATTGAATTCAATATTTTTGTATCCGCCGCCGGATTCCGCAGATAGGATTACATCATTTGAATCGGTAACAATGATAGGGAAGTCGATTCGGAGAATAATATTCTCGAATATAAATGTGAAATCAGAATTCACATCATCGGATTTTGCCAAAAACTCATAGCTGCTTGCATAGAGTTCTACAATTTCCCTTTCTCTTTCTTGTAATCTATTTACAAGATCTTGTGTGTAAAAAAGTGTTCCTAAAGCTATTGCCGCGCCAATTATTAATAATACTAATTTTAAGTTTAAAGCCGAACCATTACCTGAGTATTTCATAGGAACCCCGTACCAACCAAATTATAATACGTAAGTTACAAAAGAGTGCATGCAGATGAAATTGAGGATTTATTCTTACTATAATTCAATTGTTTGCTGTCGCTGGGGACCAACCGATATAAAACAAATTTCAAATCCGCTCTGTTGAGATATAAAACTTAAATAGTCTTTTGCCTCGGGAGGCAGATCATCGTAGTACTTAATTTTAGATATATCGGTTTTCCAACTTGGTAGGATTTCATACACCGGCTTAACGAGCATCATCTGGTTAACATCTGTCGGGTATGATTTTAATTTTTTCCCGTTTATTTCATAGGCAACACAAACCTTAATTTCATCGAGGTTACTCAACACATCAAGTTTAGTAATGGCAGCTCTTTCTATACCATTGATCATTCTGGAATAATTTAACATATATGCATCGTACCAGCCGCATCTTCTTGGGCGACCGGTAGTAGCGCCGTATTCTGCACCAACTTCACGCAGCTTGCTGCCCATATCATCCGAAAGTTCGGTAGGGAATGGTCCCAATCCTACACGTGTTGTATAAGCTTTTACTATACCGATAACAGAATCAATTTTGGTGGGAGGAATTCCAGAACCGGTGCAAGCACCGCCTGAAGTAGGATTAGAAGAAGTAACAAAGGGGTATGTCCCGTGGTCAACATCTAACAATGTACCTTGTGCACCTTCAAGTAAAACTGATTTACCTTCAGCGATTGCAGTATTTAAAAAGCTTGGTACATCCGTGATATATTGATCAATAATTTTATCGAACTCTAAATATTCTTTGGTGATTTCATCGACATCCATCTCATCGTGATTATAAACTTTTCTGAGCAGATTGTTTTTTTCTTCTATATTAATTTTTATTTTTTCTTCTAAAACATTACTATCCAGCAAATCAACAATCTTGATCCCTTTGCGGGCATACTTGTCAATATAACATGGTCCGATGCCACGACCGGTCGTTCCAATTTTATTAGCGCCGCTTTCACTGATTGAATCTAATAATTTATGATAAGGCATAATTAAATGTGCATTCTGGCTGATATACAACCGGTTCTTGATATTAATGCCGAGACTTTCTAACAAATTTATTTCTTCTAAGAGTGCTTTTGGATCGATAACGACACCGTTCCCGATTACACAAACAGTGTTCTCACGTAATATACCTGATGGGATAAGATGGAGAATAAATTGATTATCGCCAACTAAAACTGTATGACCGGCATTAGCTCCGCCCTGGTAACGTACAACAATATCATACCGCTCGCTTAAAATATCAACAATTTTACCTTTGCCTTCATCACCCCATTGGCTGCCGACAATAACAGTTACGCTCATTTTCAATAAACTCCGAAAAAAGATGGTGGGATAAATAGCCCCGGATTACCGGAGCTATTATGATTTATTTAAAGCTTTTTACAGCTTCGTCAACTGAATTATAATGTTCAAAAATCGTAATAAGTTTTGTAATAACAAGTAGGCTTTCAATTTTTTCGGTAGCGTTTGCAAGTTTTAGTGCACCACCGCCATTTTTGATAGTTGTGTAACCGCTTATTAACATTCCTAACCCGGAACTGTTCATAAACTTACAATCAGCAAGATCTACAACAACATTTTTCTTACCTTCATCAAGTAATTTGTGAAGTAAAGTACTGAATTCTTGAGCTTCAGGGCCTCCCATAACATTACCCTTAATTTCTATAACAACGGCTCCGTATTGTTCGGTTGTTTTGATCTTCATAATTTCTCCTGAAAATTTTTCTGAAAATTAATTATCGCTTATATTATTATCAAATTCTAATGATGATTATTAAAAAGGAAATTGGATATAGTCATTAACAAATATTTATATTGGTAAACAAATTATTGAATCCTACTGTAAAAATAAAGTTTTATTATCATTCAATTACTAAACAACTGTAGTTTTTTCAGTCGGAACATAAATCTTTAAACATCGTCTAAAAGAATGGATTTTAGCAAAGACCAAGATAATACAGAACTTAGCGAAGTAAACGCGGAAAAAGACGAAGATTTTTCTCTTATCCGTAATTTTATTAGCGGTAACGAATCGACATTTAGAACCCTGGTTATTAAACATAAAGAGAAGGTGAGGAACCTAGTATTTATAACACTTGGCGATGCCGAATTTGTGGATGATATATCCCAGGATGTTTTCATTAGTGTTTATCATAAGCTGCGTGAATTTCGATTTGAATCGAAATTTACAACCTGGTTGTACAGAATTACAGTGAATAAATGCCGTGATTATTTAAGAAAGAAAAAGGTTAGGAGTATATTCGTACCGATAGGTGATTCTGATAGGGAATATCCAACCGGGCCATTTTCTGAAAATATTGATATTCCGCATCTTGTACGTAATGCGATAGATAAATTACCGGAAAAACTTAAAGTACCGCTCGTTATGAGAGATATAGATGGATTAAGTTACAAGGAGATTGCCGATCAATTGAATACCGAGGTAGGTACAATTAAATCAAGAATATTCAGGGCACGTGAAAATCTAAAATTTATTTTAGAACCGTATCAGAAAGAATTAAGATCGTAAGATGCAGACTATCAACACAAATAATATAAAAGAATTCGTAAAACGATATGCACCGGTCTCAAGTTTTGTCCTTCTTACCATAGTTTTGATGATATTCTTTCGCCTGAATAAAAAAGATATTAACCGTTTGATTGAAGAAGGGAAAAACAATCTTATCTCTTTTTATGCCCAGAATTTAAAACCACTTTTAGTTAAAACAGAAATTTCAAATGAAGATATCTTTAATTTTGCACTTTACCAGAGCATCCCGATCGATAAAGAAAAAAATAAAGTTTTGATAATTTCGAACCAACAGAACGGGAGCCAGGTTTACGAAATTAAACCGGTAGAACTGAATACATCAACGGATAATTATAAAAGGTTTGTTGATTTCTTAGAATTAAATACTAATCAGAGGTATAAAGCCGATTCGATCTTGAACAGCTACAAAAAAGAATTGTATTTATCGGTTTTCACAAACGACAAAAATACTGTAGCAGTTAATCCAAAGATTGGTGACCTTCAAAAAGCTGTATTGGCAGACTTGGTCAACTTTGTACAAAATGTAAATTCGGAAAAAGCGAACGAACTTTTCGCGGACCAGTTCTCTCAATTCGACGAACATCAATTAGCTGATTTTGCTAGTTCAGCAAAAGAGTTGCCGCAGAATGAATATATTTTCTTTACACCGGATACTGTGTTTAAATCATTAGCTAAAATTGATCAGGAAGAATTATTAAGAGAATTGAATGACGCAGAATTAGATAGGGCGAAAGTTTTGAAGGCTTTTGACGAAGTTAAATTACAGATAGATATTAATAAGGAAATTAAGAAGGGATTGGAAGCTGCTCAAGGTGTTGTTTCTATGGCTTTGGATACAAATTTTTATTATGCTGTTGTACCACCGGTACCAAATGTTAATATTGCATATTCACATGACAGCGTACGCATTAAATTAGATAGAGTTACGGAAAAACTAAAACAGTTTTCTGTACAATTTGATAAAAACCTTAACAAGAGCGGGAAGCATTCGCCGCCGAATATCCCGGCACCTAAGACACCTGAAAAACCGATTCAATTTAATTTCAGTTATAACGATCCGACCAAAATTGTAGAACAAGCTTTGAAGATGGTTGCAAAACAGAATTACAAAGATTGGGAAGAATTCGGTGTTAAAATGGATTCGATTGGGAGAGCAATCAGCGATTCAATTGAAAAGTCGCTTAAATCGAAATCCCAGTTTTATAAAAATCAGAAAAAAGAAAAAACTAAATCTGTGTATTCTCGAACAGATTCATTGATAAAATAATAGTTGCTTAACTAAATCTGATATTCATCGTGATTAATAATATCCGAAACACAACACGTGCACGAGGTTTAGAGAATACAATTCTTGCGTCGATACTGCTGTTTTTATATAACATTGTCTTTCCGCTGCATGATACACTCATATTATCCACAATAAACGAAGTATTGGTTTTTATCACACTCTATTTTTTATTTAAATATATTCATCCCTTTTTAAGCGGCAAGACAGATTCTCCGCTTACACTAGTCTTGAATGCCGGTATTTTAACCGCACTGATTTTTTTCGTGATCTCTATTTCGATGTCGTTATTTGATGACCTGGTTTTAACAAATGAAAATCTAAACATATTCAACTCACTATTTTCTATAATCTTAATTTTTGTCTTTTTAGGGTCATCTGTTTATATATTCTCAACATTCAGGGAATTGTTTTTCCTTAGACAGAAAAAAGATCCGCAAACTTACTTTAACACAATGCTTGTATTCTTTTCACTCACCTTTTTCTCCAACCTATTATTAAAGGTCGATAGTAATTTTGATTATCCGCATGATGCCTTCTTTGTTGTCTCGATAGTATTAATATGTATCAATTCGCTTCGCGTTTCGTGGATTGCATTTATTATCAAAAGACAGAAATTGTATCTGCTGATTATTTCTACTGTGCTTTCGGTTCTATTCGGTTTTAACTTCGGCATGCTTCAAGATACGAATACTATTAAACAACTTTTAGTAACATTTTCACCCGGGCTTTATACAATATTCAGTTTAGTGATGATATACGGTATGATTTATTTCGGTGTTATTTTCTTCACTACGTTATTTCATCTGCCAACAGCAGAAGCATTTGACCGCAAAGCAGAAGAAGCATCATCTTTTATGGATTTAACAAAACTTATCACCCAGGTTTTCGATTTTAAGGAATTGGCTGAAACGGTGATGAACATTACCACCAAGGTATGTAATTCATACTCGGCCTGGCTTGTAACGAAAAAAGAAAATAATTATGAATTGAATGCTGTCAAAAATATTGCATACATAGAGGCAGACAAATTAACAAAACTATTATTAGATTATGAAGAAAGAGAACTTATAAGAGTTCAAACAATTTATTTTGATTCGGTAACATCCGATATTAAAGGAGTGATGGGGGATTTTAAATCTATAGCTATCGCACCGCTGAAAGTTCATGAAGAAATTAACGGTTTTCTTTTTACGGCAAGGCATAATAATATAAACTTTGATGAAGATGAAAAGAAATCATTACAAGCATTTGCAGATTATGCTGCTGTTGCATTAGAGAATGCAAAATTGATCGCAGAATCTATAGAGAAGGAAAGATTAGAAAAAGAACTTGATGTAGCACGGGATATTCAAAGAAAGATTTTACCAAGCCAGGTACCCGAAACGAAAAATTTAGAAGTCTCTGCGTTATTTATTCCGGCATTTGAGGTTGGCGGTGATTATTATGATTTCTTCAATCTTGAGAATAACAAGCTCGGTTTTGTCGTGGCAGACGTTTCGGGTAAAGGAATTTCAGCCGCATTTATTATGGCTGAAGTAAAAGGAATCTTCGAATCGTTATCAAAAATAATATTAAAGCCTAGCGAACTACTAGTTAAGGTAAATGAAATTCTAAAAGATAGTTTGGATAAGAAAAGTTTTGTAACCGTTATCTATGGAGTAATTGATTTAGAGAAGGGTACAATAAACTTTGCGCGTGCCGGTCACCCACCGGTTATTTTTTCAAGAAAAGATAAAGTAGAAAAATTGCAGCCCGGTGGTATTGGAATCGGTCTCGATTATTCATCTGGATTTGCAAATACGTTAAAAGAAATGCAAATTGAGTTAACGAATGGAGACATATTTGCTTTCTATTCGGATGGCATACCGGAAGCGAAAAATGCGAAGGATGAAGATTTCGGCTACACAAGGTTCGAAAATATAATTCATCAAAACCGGGATAAGCATTTAGATCAAATATCAAATGAACTGATGAAAAACATAACTATCTTTACAAAAGATCATGCTCAACATGATGATATTACACTGGTTCTGTTTAAATGGAAATCATAAAATAAATTAGCATCGGAGAGAATGAATGGCGGATTTCAATGTAAACTTACGTGATGTCGGGAACGTAAGTATTATTGATGTAAAAGGGTATTTAGATGCCCACACCGCACCCGAACTGGAAAATGTTTTTAATAAACTGCTCGATGGAAAACAATTTAAGGTTGTGGTAAATTTTAATGATCTTAAATATATCAGCAGTGCCGGTTTGGGAGTTTTTATGGCGTATGTAGAAACTATGCGTGAAAACAAAGGTGACATTAAATTTTCCAACATGAAAGAAAGTGTGTATAACATTTTTGATCTGCTTGGGTTCCCGATATTGTATGAATTCTATAAAGAAGAATTAGAAGCAATTCAGAAGTTTAACTTACAAGGTCAAGCTTGAACTACACCAATAAAAAAATTGAAAAAGAGCTTGTAGTAAAGAGTACAACCGATAATCTTGCTCTTATACGGAGTTTTACCAAAAAAGCTGCTGAGGAAAGCGGCTTTGCGGATGAAACTATCGGCAAGATTATTCTTGCAGTAGATGAAGCTTGCACTAATATTATTAAACATGCTTACAATTTCTCTCCCGATGGAAAAATTACGATTTCAATTAAGTTCGACAGCAGTAAATTCTCTATCTCAATTACTGATGAAGGAATCCATTTTAATCCGAACAGTGTACCGGAACCTAATATTATTGAATACTATAAACAGAAGAAAGTCGGCGGTTTAGGAATTTATTTAATCCGAAAATTGATGGACGAGGTTAAATATTCTACTCTTACCGGCAATAAAAACCAGGTCGTTTTAGTTAAATATCTCCCCCGATAAGGATGCAAACACAAGACAATAATGCAACCTTAAGAAATTTTGCTGCTCTTGTTGATTTCAGCAATTTAGTCAACTCAAGTCTTGACATTAATTTTGCTTTAAGTAATATCCTACTTACATGCTTCGGTAAATTCCATACAACAAAAGGTATGACGGTTTTAATTGATGATGACGGACTTCTTAAAGTAAGTGCTGCCAAAGGAATCAATAAAGAAATCATTAATGCTTTCCCGAAAGTTTATGCCCAGGATAAAGATTCGTTAGAGAAAATTGAGAACTATATTAAAGAGTTTAATTTCCCAATCTGTATGCAAATCAAGTCATCTGAAGCGACCAAAGGTTATTTAATACTTGGCAACCGCTTAACAAACAAACCTTATGAACAAGAAGATCTTGATTTCTTAAATACATTATTGAATGTTGGTGCTACAGCTATTGAAAACTCACTCATTGTAGAAAAATTAAAAAAAGTTAACCGAAATTTAGATGGCAAAGTAAACCAATTAAGTTCATTGTTCGATTTAAGTAAGGAATTCAGCGGAATATTACAAACAGAAACGATCGGTAAATTGTTAGTCTATTCTTTAATCGGGCAGATGCTTGTTTCAAAATATTCTGTTATTACTTGCAGTGAAAATTCTATTACGTTTTTAGAAAACAGATTTGATGAAGAAAGTTTACGAATTGCATTTAAGAAATGTGATTCAAATAAATTTGTTAAACCGGTTTCATCCGAAGAGATGATAGGTGAGTTGAAAATATTTTCTGATCTTGGCGTTGATCTTATCGTGCCGATGCAAATTAAAAATGAAACAAAGGGATTGATAATTTTAGGGAAACGCAAAAACAATTTACAATATACGCGGTCTGATATTGAATTTGTTTCATCTGTCGGTAGTTTAGCAATTATTTCAATAGAAAATGCGCGGTTATTCAAGGAAACATTGGAAAAACAAAGGTTGGAAAAGGACCTTGAAACAGCGCGCAACATTCAGAAGAATCTATTACCTAAAAAGATACCGCAATTTTCAAATATAGAGATTGCCGCTTACAATTCATCTGCCCGTATGGTTGGGGGTGATTATTTCGATATTGTAAAGTTTGATCAAGATAAAATTCTTATTGCTGTTGCCGATGTATCCGGCAAAGGGGTTCCGGCAGCACTTCTTATGGCTAATCTTCAAGCATTCTTAAAATCTATCTGCAAGCAGAAACTGCCATTATCCGAAGCAACAAACCTGATGAATGACCTGGTTGCAGAGAATACTACCCTCGGCAGCTTTATTACATTCTTTTGGGGCATTTTTGATAATGCAAAAAATGAGTTTACTTATGTAAATGCCGGACATAATCCCCCCTTGCACGTCTATAACGGTAAGATAGATAAACTTAAGAAGGGAGGAATGATTTTGGGCGTGTTACCTACTACGGTGCCATATATCTCTGATACAATTAAGTTGAACAGTAAAGATACGATAGTGCTTTTTACAGATGGTATTACTGAAGCAATGAATATTAATGGTGAAGAATTTACCGATGAGAATTTAGAAGGTTTAGTTTTAAAAGCTGCCAATAATTCTTCAGAAGAAATTCTCGAATCAATTAAGCTTGCTGTTGAAGAATATACAGTAGGTGCTGAACAAAGCGACGATATAACTTGTCTTGTGCTGAAGGTTAAATAATGAAAAACTCATTAAAGAAATTTTGGATAAAACACCGTCTCAAATTTGTAATTGCTTTTACAGTATTGTACGGATTGATATGCGTTACAAATTTTATATTTATTTTTAATGTAACAGCACAATCCAATGATGAGTGTTTATGGGTTACCGACAAAGTTAAAAAAGATAGTGTAGCTGTCTATATAGATCAAGTGAAGATTGACGGCGTTACTTGGGATGCCGGCATTCGTGATGGCGACCAGCTTTTAGCTATCGATGGTAAGAATACCAAAGATTTATTTGTTGCTTCTCAAATACTCGATAAAGTTCAAAAAGGGGATTACGCTACTTATACTGTTAAGCGTGGCGATAGAATATTTGATACACCGGTTCTAGTTAAGAAGCTTATCAACTTTCAAGGTTTGGCATTAACCCTCCTTTCATCACTGTGGCTGGTAGTCGGTTTTGTTGTTATGATGGCGAAACCTGATGGAAGAACCCAAAGATTATTTTACAAATTAGGGCTTGCATTTGTACTCTATTCAATGATAAGTCTCTTTTACCGGGGGAGTGTTGTTGATAATCCAATTCTTAAAAGTGTTCCCTTATTTTTAATTGTAGATACCCTTATTCAAGTAAGCGGTATATTTATTCCTTTCATGCTGTTCCATTTCTTTTCGATTTTCCCAAAGGATTATGGATATGTAAATAAAAAATGGTTCCCTACTAAATTTTACTTTGGAGCCGCAGTTATTTTTTTAATCACTTTCGGATTGAAAATCAATTTTGTTTTCATACAGCGAAGAGGGGACTTATATTATAATATATTTTTCAATTTACTCGGATTATTTATAGGCATTGGTCTAGTATTAGGTTTAGTTCTGTTGTTCATAAATTATTTACGACTTAGTTCAAAAAAAGAAAGGACACCAATTTTTATTATCCTGATAGCTTACCTGGTGGGCGTACTTTCATTAATTTATACAAGTTTTATTGCGGCAGCTATTGCCGGCTTGATATTTAATAATCCTGAATTTTTCACCCCGATAATTTTAATTGCACTGCTGCCTATTGCTTTTGGATATTCCATCTTCCGTTATTCACTGATGGATGTAAGTGATGTTGTTAAAAATACAATTGTTTATGTGCTAGCAACTGCTACATTAGCCGGCATCTATTTTATTTTAATCTATGTGATAGGCCAGAGTGTCGGGGCGGCATTTAGCGAGGAATACCAGGGCATAGTTGCCGGAATCATTTTTGTTTTGTTTGCGTTAGTATTCCAATCCACAAAAGATAAATTCCAGGATTTACTGACCGAAAAATTTTACCCGGAACAATTTACTTTTCAGAAGAGCTTGTTAAAATTCGGTGGAGACGTAGCCACTATAGTTGGATTTGATAATATTCTCGATTCAACAGAGCTATTATTTGTGAAATCATTGAAGCTTACTCATTTTGGGTTAATGCTTAATAATAATGGTTCTGACAAAGTTTATAACCTGGTACGGCAGCAAGGTTTTTATAATCCCAATTTGAAAATTGTTGACGAAGACGGTGCAATTGAGAAATTCTTTATTGAACAAAACATACTCGGCAAAAAACCTTATATAGAACGTCATGATTTTAAATTGCTGATTAATGGTAAATTAACACTCTTGTTAGATGAAGAAATTTATACAGTTATTCCATTGATCATAAAGTCTAAGGTAATCGGGCTGGTCTTATTCGGACTTAAATATTCAGGTTCACAATTTTCCGGAAAGGATATTGATCTATTGCTATCGGCATCAAGTCAAACTGCTTTATCAATAGAAAATTCACGGTTGTATGAATCCGAAGTTGAAAAACAAAAGATGGAGAGGGACCTTGAGAATGCAAGAAAGATGCAAGAGAGTCTTCTCCCAAAATCCTTTCCTAATGTTGAGGGATTGGATATATACGGTGTAATGATTCCGGCGATGCATGTTGGGGGTGATTATTATGACTTAATTCAAATATCCGATAAAAAAATCTTTGTAGTTATAGGTGATGTATCGGGTAAAGGATTAAGTGCTTCGTTCTATATGTCCAAACTTCAAACTATGGTTCGTTTGTATTGTGATATTGATAAATCTCCTAAAGAAATTTTATCTGAAATTAACAAAAGGATATTTTCAAAGATAGAAAAGAATTGGTTCATAACTATAACATTAGCTTTGATAGACCTTGAAAAGAAAACAATCAAATTCAGCAGAGCCGGGCATACACCTATGTTGAGAATAAACAATGATTTGTTTGAGCTTTACCAGCCGGCTGGTGTTGGTGTTGGTTTGGATAGAGGTGATCTATTTTCTGCATCGTTGGAGGAAATTGAAATCGATCTTAACGAGAACGATCTATTATTCTTTTTCTCTGATGGTGTAACTGAATTGATGAACTCAGCAGATGAATTATATGGCTTCAATAATCTAAAACAATTGTTAGTGAATAATATCGGGAATGACTGTCAACACATTGGGCGGAAACTTTTGAAAGAATTAGAAAAATTTAAGGGTAAAACACATCAGTACGATGATATAACATATGTAGTATTAAAAGTAGAACATTTTTAGTCTCATCATCAAAACAAAAAAAATCCCGCAATTGCGGGATTTTTAGTTTTAAATGTAACAGAGTATTAAAATTCAACTTTCTTTTTAGTTCTGTTTGCCATTTCAAGTACGAATGCACTAGCCACGAATACTGATGAATAAGTACCCGCTATCATACCAACAAAAAGAGCAAATGCAAATCCTCTTAGAACTTCGCCGCCGAATATTATTAAAATTATAATACTGAATATTGTAGCAAGACCGGTAATGATCGTTCTACTAAAAGTCTTGTTAATAGCTCTATTCATGTTTTCTTCTAACGGCAATGTTTTGTGAATTTTTAAATGTTCTCTAACTCTATCAAAAACTACTACAGTATCATTGATTGAGTATCCGATAAGTGTTAAGAAAGCTGCAAGAACAGTAATTGAAATTTCTAAATTTAAACCGGGTATTACACCATACAGAAGTGCAAACAGTCCTAATGTAATTAGAACATCATGAAATAACGCAATAACAGCACCTACCGCAAAAGTGAATTTGAATCTGAATCCAATATAAATTAGGATTACAATTAATGATAAAACTACTGCGATAACTGCATCCTTCTTTAATTCCTGACCTACTTTAGGACCGACCTTATCTTCTTTTAGAACGGTGAATTTATTATCACTAAATTTTTCAACAAGGTTATCTTTAATCCAGTCGGAAATGCCAATGCGGACTAAAACCGATCTATCTTGCGGATCATCAATCACTTTTGATGTTTGAAAACCAGCATTAAATAAATTATTACTAATTACTTCTGCAGTTTGTGCATCCGTGAATGAATATGTTATATAGGTATTTGATGAATCTACAACAGTTTTATTAACTCCGGGGTAAGTACCGGCAATCAAATTTTCAATTTTGGATTTAACATTAGGTAAAACTTCCGCCGGTACTTCTTGCAATTCTGTTCTAAGCAATATACCGGTGGCTCCGCCGAATGTTTTAACTTCAACATCGCCTAATCCGATATTTTCAATTTGATCTCGCACAAAACTAATTTCAACCGGTTTCTCAAATTGCAGTGCAATTTCAGTTCCGCCTTTGAAATCTATTCCAAATGATAATCCTCTAACTAAAATATTTATCAATCCAATTAGAATTAAAGCAGAAGAGATCAGGAAAAACGTTGTACGTTTACCCATGAAATCAATATTAATATTCTCAAAGATACGCATCTATAATTCTCCTAAAAATTAACCAACATTAATTTTGTAACCTTTGATCAGCATATAATCAAATAATACACGAACAAGTATTAACTGACTGAATAAACTTGTAACAATACCGATCATAAGAGTTAAAGCAAAGCCTTGAACCGGACCGCTGCCAAACTGGTACAAAATTATTCCGGTTAAAAGAGTTGTTATATTTGAGTCGATAATAGCTGAAAAAGAAACTTTGAATCCGGCGTCAACAGCTGCTTTGACTGTTTTACCGGTTGCAAGTTCTTCTCTTATTCTTTCATAAATTAAAACATTGGCATCCACTGCCATTCCCATGGTAAGTACGATACCGGCAATACCCGGCAGCGTTAATGTAGCATTAAATGCTGCTAGAACTCCAATAGATAAAAGAATTGTAACCACAAGTGCAGTATCTGCAAAAGTACCGGCTTTCTTGTAATAGAATGCCATAAAGATTGCTATTATTAAATAACTGATCCAACCTGAATTGAATCCTTGACTGATTGAATCTTGTCCCAATGAAGGTCCTACAGTTCTTTCTTCAATGATATCAACGGGGGCCGGAAGCGCACCAGCTTTCAAAACAATTTCAAGCAATTTAGCTTCATCTAAATTAGGCATACCGCTAATTTGTGAATTACCGGTCGGGATTTTCCCTTGAATAACCGGTGCAGAATACGCAACACCATCTAATACAATAGCGCATCTTTTATCAACATTAGAACCGGTTATACGCGCCCATTCTCTTGCACCTTCGGAATTCATCTGCATAGTTACAATCGGCGAGGAAGTAGTCGGGTCAATGTTTGCCTGGGCATCTACAATTACACCGCCGGTCAATTCAGCTACCTTATTAACCATGTATATTCTATAATATTGTGATCCGTCATTACCAACTTCAGGTTTCGCCTCGTAAACAAATTCAACATTATCCGGCATAACATTACGTACATCGGGTCTCTCAAGATAATTGCTTAACAAAACTCTGTCGGATTCTTTTACAAAAGCATCGGCAATCTGTCCTTGTGGATCAATTAATCTGGCAACAGCGAAAAATGGATGTTCTTTTTTGAACTGTTCTTCAGTTAAGTTCTTTGTTGTATCAGCAGAAGCTTTTGTCGTATCTGTTCCAAGCGAATCAGAAGATTTCCCGGCTAAGATTTCATCAATCCTATTCATTATTGGAATTGCAATATTAGCATCTTTAACAAGTTTGAATTCTAATAACGCGCGACCTTGCAATAATCTCCTTGCTTCTTCTTCACGCGCTATACCGGGTAATTCAATAATAATTCTTCTCGATCCTTGTTTTTGAATGCTCGGTTCCGAAACTCCATATTGATCAACACGATTCCTGATAATTTCAATTGCACGTGTAACTGCATCGGATTCTTGCTGTAAAAGTTTGCTGATAATATCAGCATCATCTTCCCGGATAGTGCCGAAATATCTGCTCGATCTCATATTGCGTTCTTGCATCTTACGGGCAAGAATTGAAACAACATTTTCATCCGATAATTTGGATTCGGCTTCTGCGGATTTAAGTAATTGTGCAAATTGTTCATCGGGATCTTTAGCTAATCTTTCCAATAATTTTGCAGTGTTAACTTCCATCACTAAATACATTCCGCCTTGAAGATCCAAACCTAATTTTATTCTTTTTTCCCGGGCACTTCTGTAATCGGGATTACTAGCAAGTATGCTGTCTTTTTTACCTTGGACAAATTCCTTTAATTCAACAGAGGATATTACCGGATTGTTCTTTCTTACACTATCTTGCAAAGTAGAAAGTTTTTTAGAAACTTCTTCGTTGTTTTGGTAATCTTGATAGGTAGGGTAGAGAAGGTAAAGACTGAGGACGATAGCCCCGATAATCAATATCAATCTAAATCTTAATTCTTTCATTACTTATCTTAATTTTAGTTAATAGAATATTCTGTTTATGTAATAATAAAAAGCCGGTTTAACCGGCTTGAATCTATTCTCTAACAACCCATGTTTTAACAACTGCGCTAACACTCGGATGTAGTTTGATTGACACACTATAAATCCCAAGTGATTTTATCGGTTCGGTTATTTCAATTTTGCGCTTATCTATATCGTGACCTTTTTCTTTTAATGCATCTGCTATCATTTGATTAGTAACAGAACCGAAAATTTTGTCTTCTTCACCAACGGTAACCGGAATAGTGATAGAAACCTTTTCGAGTTCTGATGCAAATTTTTGTGCAGATTCAAGTTCTTTAGCTTCTTTCTTAAGTATCTGCTTCTTTTCTTCTTCCAAAGCGCGGATATTCCCGGCAGTAGCTTGATATGCTATCTGTCTCGGGATTAAATAATTTCTGGCATAACCGTCCTTAACGTTTATAATTTCACCAACCTTGCCAAGCTGATCGAAATTTTTTCTTAAAATTACTTTCATTTCTATGGCTCCTGATTACTTAACCGCTTCTGATACATATGGCAGAATTGCCAAATGACGGGCTCTTTTAATTGCTGTTACTAACTCCCGGTGCTGTTTTGCACTGAGCCCGGTAATTCTTCTTGGAATAATTTTACCTTGATCAGTTAAAAACTTTAGGAGTTGCTTCGAGTCTTTATAATCGATATAACTATTAATAACTCGTTTAACTTTTCTAGTTGTTTTCATACCACCATTTCTGGTGTTATTTCTTGGTGCACTTTTCATTATTTGTTATCCTTCATTAGATCAGATTCTTCATCTGTTAAAAATTTATCGAAGGTATTGTCTTCATAATCAGCTTCATCAGATTCAACAATAACATCACCTTCGCCATTACCTTGAGTCTTACTGAATTTATTTAAGAATTGGATTCTCTTTGCTTTGATTTCAACAACGGTTCTATTTTTACCATCTTCGGTTTTAAATGTTCTGCTCTGTAACTCGCCATCAATTAAAACAGCACTTCCTTTTTTAAGGCGATCTCTGCAGCTATCAGCAAGCTTGTTCCAAGCAACAACACCAACATAACATACATCTTCTTGCCATTGATTACTGCTGTCTTTATATCTTCTATTAGCAGCAATATGAAAATTAACAACCGGGGTACTATTAGATGTTTGTCTAAATACCGGGTCTTTGGTTAAGTTTCCAGCTACTATTACGCTGTTAAGTTCTGGCATCTTTAGTTCAGCCATCGTAACCTCCCTTAATGACTAGTTTATTTATTCTTTACTTCCGTTATTTGTTTGATCTTCAGTCTGCACTGTTTCAGCTACAGCTTGAGAAGATTCTTTTTGTTTAGCAATTGCTTCTAAAGCATCCTTATCTAATACGATAGTTAAATACCTGATAATATTTTCATCCAACCTATAATTTCTTTCGAGTGTGGATAAAATATCGGTTGGTGCGTTGAAACGGAATATTACATAATAACCGCTTTTAGCTTTTTGAATAGGATAGGCAAGGCGTTTACGCCCCCATTTGTCTACCTCTATTAGTTCTCCACCGTGTGATTTGATTGCTTCTTGCAGATGGGCAATTGTTGAATCGATTTGTTCATCTTCGAGAGCTGCATTAACAATAACAACACTCTCATATGTTCTGGATCTCACTACTTCACCTCCCTTTGGACGTTAGGCCTTCCCCCGATTGGGAAAGACAGGGTTAACAAATATTTTGTCTGGAAAAATATAACTATTTAGTAATCTGTGCAATAATTATTGGCTTTTATCATAAGCAATAATTAATTCTTAAATAACGAGATTTAATTAGGAAATCGAAAAAAAATCTCAATGCGATCTTGTATGGAAAAGTACAATTTTTATTAAAACTATCTTTAAGGCAACTCTTCTGCCTGAGCATTTTGTCCTGGATTAATCTGCTTTGCTTTATTGCTGAAATGATCTGACATAGATTTATAGCCGCCTGAAATAAATTTTTCAACCAATTCAACTGAAAACTTTACGTTTTCAGTTATGGAGTCTAATTCTTCTTTATCAAATTTATCTAAGACATAATCTGCAAGCTCGGCTGCTGATGGTTTTTTACCAACACCGAATCTTAATCGTGGAAATTCATTGCTTTGCAATTGATATATAATAGATTTGAGACCGTTGTGGCCTCCATCGCTGCCGGATTTTCTCAAGCGGATTTTACCTAATTCTAAGTTTACATCATCAACAATTACAAGCATATCGTCAATACCGCAATTATACGTACTGAAAAAATCAGCAACAGCATTTCCACTTAGGTTCATAAAGGTGGTCGGCTTAATCAAAAAAAAATCGGAAAGCTCCAAAGAACCTTCCGAGTACATATAATCCCATTTTGAAGTGCGGGATTTTAAGTTATGTTTTTCAGCAAACGAATCAAGAATTAAAAATCCAATATTGTGTCTTGTAAATCTATACTTAATGCCTGGATTACCTAATCCAAAAACTACACGCAAACTTAATTATTCCTCTTCTTCTGTAGGTTTACCTTTACTAATAACTTCGGGTTCAGCTTTTTCTTCAGTTACAGCTTCAGCTACCGGTGTTTCAACTACAGCTCTCGGTATAACTACTGCTACTATAAC
The DNA here is from genome assembly GCA_020723165.1 of Melioribacter roseus. Lineage (GTDB taxonomy): Bacteria > Bacteroidota > Ignavibacteria > Ignavibacteriales > Melioribacteraceae > DYJK01. The sequence goes on from DYJK01000045.1 coordinate 17,352, forward strand.
AACGTCGGGGTTGTTAAGTATTTTCATTTTTTCTAAAGATAGGTCGCCAACATGTATTGAATCACCAACACCTAAATTTGTAACATCTAAAGCAATATGCTGCGGAATATCGCCGGGCAAACAAGCAACATGCAATTTGTGCATAGTATGCTGTATAATTCCGCCTTCTTTAATTCCTTTTGCTTGTCCTTCTAATATAACCGGAACTTCAATTTCAATTTCTTTATCGAGTGAAATTCCAAGTAAATCGAAATGAACGATTCTGTCTGTTAGAGGATCAAATTGAATATCTTTCAAAATACTTTTTTTAACATCAGTATCATCTATCTTTAAATCAATGATGTGAGTTTTTGAAGTATATACAAGCGGTTTAAGAGCTCTTTCTTCTACAGTTATCGGGATTGGTTCCTCACCTTTGACATAAAAGATACCGGGTAGTTTACCTTCTCTTCTTAAACCCTTCACAGTTCCTTTTGTATTTACGGTTCTGCGTTTTGCCTGAATGCTTATTTCTGACATTGCTAAATTACTCCTAATATATTCTTACTTAAGTTTTATCCTTGTCGTTCTCGAACAAAGAGCTTATTGATTCATTCACGTTTGAACGAATGATTGCTTCTGCAAATAGTTCCGAAGCGGACCTAACAACAATTTTTCTGGAATTAATATTTGCTAAAGGTATACTGTCCGTTACGTACAGTGTATCAAGATCGCTTTCTTCAATTCTTTTAACAGCTTCGCCGGAAAGGAGAGGATGTGTAACAGCTCCAAATATTTTTTTTGCGCCACTATCCTTTAATGCTTTTACGGCAGAAACAAATGTACCGCCGGTATCGATCAGATCATCTACAATTAGAACATTTTTATCTTTTACGTCGCCAATAATATGCATTACTTCGGATATATTATGTTTAGGGCGCCTTTTATCCATTACAACAAGACTTGCTTCTAATCTGCTGGCGTAAGAGCGTGCTAATTTTATACCTCCAACATCCGGGGATACTACAGCTAAATTTTCAATTTTGTTTTTGAATAATACCGTAAATACCGGCGATGCGTATAAATGGTCGAATGGTATATCAAAGAAACCCTGGATTTGAGCTGCATGAAGATCCATCGTAATAACTCTATCAGTACCGGCTACAGTAATAAGATTAGCAATAAGTTTGGAAGTAATCGAAACTCTCGGCTGATCTTTTCTGTCTTGCCTTGCATAGCCAAAATACGGTATAACGGCTGTTATGCGCTTTGCCGATGCTCTTTTAGCAGCATCGATCATAATTAATAATTCCATTAAATTTTCTGCCGGCGGATGGGTCGACTGAATGATGAAAATATCCCGTCCACGGATATTTTCCATATATTTAACCCAAATTTCGCCATCGCTGAACCTCTTAAGATCTATTTCCCCTTGCGGTAATTTTAAATAACTACAGATCTTAGATGTCAATTCAATGTTGGAATTGCCGGAAAATATTAATGGTTCGCGTTCCAATGTATAAAATTCTTATTTTACCTAAAAAATAGTTGCCAAATATAAATAATATAAGAAGGTTAGTCAATTTAATGTATGACAAAGACTTACGGCAATTTATATATTATTTAAATCGTTTACTGAATACAAAAATTATGACAATAATCAATACAAATAATGCACAATAATATATAAAAGTGGGTGTTTCCTTTAATTTAAATGGCCGGTAAGAAGCAGTTATAAATTTACCCGTCCCGATTTCATCTAAAGTATATTTCCATGTCAATTTGTTCCGGGATACCTCGGTAGCGTTATGGCTTAGTATTTCTCCCGGTAGGTAATAAATATACGTGAGTGAAAAATCTTTGCTCTCGATACCAAAACCGGTAGCGATTGGTTGAATAAACTGCGAGAATATCTTTGTATTCTTTTCACCTTCTTTGATTGATAGTTCAGATCCACGGAATGCCTTTGTGGTATTTAGTGAATCCAAACTTGCGAATTCCAGATCAACTTTTGCATGTATGGTGCTGTCGTTATAATCGCGGTAAACTTCAACATTTTTAATTGAACTGTATTCTGAGGAGAATTCTTTGTATACCGAATCTTGTACAAAGATTCCGAGTTCTTCTACAATCAACGAATCCTTAGGAGAATCCCATTTCATCCAGTAATGAATAAACATTGTCCCGGAATTATCTGTCTTGATAGTTGTTACTTGTGTATAGTCTAAACAACCGGTTATAAATAATAATAGGAATGAAATGTTTCTAAATCTTTTCAGCATATTTTCATATTTTTATGATGTTAATATGCGAAAAAATAGTTTAACAAAATAGAATCTAAGATTTAATAACTATAGTATTTTATTTCTCAAGAGGATAATCAATGCCTACATATGAATATAAATGTATTGACTGCGGATATTTATTCGAAGAGTTTCAACGAATTACCGAGGAACCATTAAAAATTTGCCCTAAATGTAATGGGAATTTGAAAAGATTAATTGGTGCCGGTGCCGGACCAATTTTCAAAGGGAGCGGATTTTATCATACCGATTATAAATTAAAATCCACCACACAAGGATCACAAATTTCTTCTACTAAAAGTGAAAGTAAATCAGGAGCAGTTAAGTCTGATAAAAAATAAACCCCGATTAGATGAAGTTGTGTGAAAATTAAATCTGTAGGGCGATTCGCTGAATCGCCTACGTGTAAATATTTATGAATTCACAATTGTATTTGCCCAAAATGGTCGAAACAGCGCCCGTCAAACTAATACCGGGCAAGTTTCGATTTACGATTTTCACGCAGTCTTAAATTATCGATGTTAATAGTTAGATTAAAAATCTAAACCGATGGATAAGTAATACCTCGGTTTGGAGAATTTATCGATATTATATTTCCACGCAACATCAACACGCCATAAGAATAATAGATAAACTCTTAATCCTACACCGGTTCCAATTAATAGATCTTTAGTAACGGTATTATCAAATTCATCTTTGGTAAAGAGTTGTAATTTTTTTGTATCATCCCAAGCGGAACCAGCATCGATAAAAACGGTACCCAGTATGTTTTGGAAGAATAATGGTAATGGACCGGTAAGCAAATATCTTATTAAAGGCATTCTTAATTCTAAATTCAATAAAGTATATTTCGAACCGATTTTTTCAGCATAATCATAACCTCTTAAAGGTAAAGCCGGTGTTAAGAAAGCAAAATCCGAAGCATCTTCTACCGGTATATTGTTCGTTGCAAAATTTCTATTGATCCAGTTGTCTGTTCCGCCAATAAAGAATCTTTGCGGATTAGCACCTCCAGAATAACCTCCGGAAATTCTTGCAACGAAGCCATTATCGAACCAGAAGCGCATGTAAGTTCTGTAATCCCATACAAGTGAAAAAAAGCTTTGTCCTGAATTCCCGATACCGGGATTGCCGAATGCTGATAATCTATATCGTGTACCTTCAATTGGTGATGTATATCCCCATAATACATTATCATGAACAAAACCAACAGCCGGTATAATATAAGTAGCTTTGTCTGAAGGAACAGAAATATTATCGAGATTCTCTGCTGTTACACTCATGTAACTTAACGAACCGTCTACCCTATAGAATCGGCTTATAGGATAACTTAATGAAGCAACAGCACCAAAATTTCTAAAGCGATATAGTTCGGATCCGTAATAGCCATTTCTATATAAAAATCTTGCCATGTGAAATGCCTCGAAGCCAATATCTAATCTGTTTTCTAAATAATAGTAAGCTAAACCATAGTCACTATTTTTAATATCAACTTGTAAACTTGTGATACCTATTAAACGATGATTGCCAAGTACATCGCTGAAGGATAGTACTGTTGTTCCTAATAATCCGTAAAGTGTGCTGTAACCGGCATTGGCGTAAATCAAATCCGGCGAAAAATTTATTTTATACCTATTAACTAAAAAATTTCCATTTGTATCTAGTTTCTCACTGAATAATAGATTCCGTTTTTCAATTCTTACGCTGTCGCTTTCATTATCAGTTGCGCCAAAAACATAACGGCTGTAATCTGCTTGTGAAGAGTCTGTTTTTTCTTCTTTATCCGATACATACTGACCGGTAAAAATTGTTCTGTTATGCCCGGTTGAATCTGTTGCCGCTTCCTCAGTTTCTGCTACTGTAATTGTATCAACTATTTGTTTAGGTGTATCATCGAAAAATAATTTTGGTTCTTCACGCGAGTTATTAATCAAATTAGACATATAATTTGTCGGTTCAAGCGAATCTGATTTAACCGTTGCTTCAAACGGATTATTGAGCATAAAAATATTATAGCCCATATCATAAAGCGCGGAGAATACCATCTTCTTGCCATCATACGAAACCGAAAGCTGTGAAAGTTCGCTGATAGAATTTGTTAACGGTACTGCTTTCAAAGATTCAATTGTTTTGCCTTCTTCAGCAATAATGGATTTTCTATAAATATTATTAATTCCATTCAGATCGGAAATAAATACGATTTCGTCTCCATCCGGTGATATCGCTGTTGCTTTCTCATCACTCAAAGGTAAGTTGGTAACTCTTTCTACTTCTCTTGTATCATTATCAACTAGATAAAGGTCTAGATGAGTATACTTATGTGAATACATCATGAAATCGGTACCGAGTTTATTATCTGTAAGATAATCACCGCGGTCGGATGAGAAGAGAATCTTCTTTCCATCTGGTGTCCACACCGGGTCAAAATCACTGAAGATATCATTAGTGATATTATCTAAAGATTCGGTTTTGAGATTGTAAACGTAAATATCCGATTGGTTGGATTTGTGTGCGTTGAAGGCAATTTTGTCTCCATCACGTGACCAGTTTACCGATTCTATTCCTAAAAATTGGAACGGGAGTTCATAGCTTTCTTCAGTCTCAGTATCAATTACTGTGATAACATCAAAGCCGCCGCTTTTAGAAGTAAGTGCAATTTTTTTATTATCAGGAGACCATGTGAGTGATGGATGAAGTAAATTCAATTCCTCAAAATCGAAAGTCTTGCCGCTCTCAACAATTTTCTTTAGAATTTTACCATCGTTGGCGTCCATAACGTAAACATCAAGGTAAATATCCCTATCTGAAATAAAAGCAATTTTATCACCTTGCGGAGAAATTGCCGGGCTCATATTATAAAACCCGATCGATTTTTTGTTATTAGTTAGTCGCTTTGCAAATTCATCCGGATCTTCTCTTGTTGCAATATCAGGCCAGTATTCTTTCTTTAAACTTTTCTTCCATCTTTCGCTTAATTGTTCTAAATTAATACCGATAGTAGATTTCAAAGCTGCTTCAAAAGAGCCATGTGCTTGAATTTTGTTTATCAATTCACCGATCTTTTGTCTTCCGTAAGTATCAGAGATGTACTTAAAAACTGACTGACCACCTCTATAACCAAGATAACCGGATAATTGATTTATATCCGGCAACGATTCGCTGATAATTGCATTCCGAATAAACATATCAGTGTTGGTTTCCCAACCTTGTGAAAGATATTCGGCACTGCCTTCCATGAACCAGTGTGGTAGTTGTAATGTTATTCCTCTCGATATCACGTTTTGGATTGAACCCCCGTAGTACATGTCTTGCATAACAGCGTGAACAAGTTCATGGTAAATTACATGTTTAAATTTCTGGAATGAACCTTCGAATGGAAATACAACACGGTTTTTGAACGGCTCTGTAAATCCGCCGACACCTTGGCCGGTATATTCATCCGTAACGTTTGTTTCCTGGAAATCATTATGTGAATTATAGACGATGAGAGTTATGCGGTTATTTATTTGGTAATTCATATCCTTCTGTAAATTGGAAAGTGCATCTTCTGCAACAGAAGCGGTGAACTCGGCAATCCTTTCACCGCTATTCGGAAAGAAAATATCAAAATGTTTTGTCTGGATAAAAAACCATTCGTAGTTTTTATATTGTACCTTATTCTGGCCAAATTGGGCAAACGAGGTAATTGACGAAATGATAAATAAAATAATTAATAAAAACTTTTTCATAAAACACCACCTTTTTGAAACTAATAGTTATCAAGTAACACAAAATCTATCTCTCGTTTCTCTTCATTTACACTAACAAGGCGAACATTAACTTTATCACCTAATCTAATTCTTCTGCCGCTTCTTTTACCGGTTATTGAATAATTTTTTTCATCATATATATAATAGTCATCATCAAGATCGCGTAGTCTTATCATGCCCTCCGCTAATGTATGACTTAGCTCAATAAATATTCCAAAATTTGTTAATCCTGAAACTACGCCGTGAAATTCACAACCTACCTTACCTTTTAAATACTCAATTTGTTTCAATTTTACAGAAAGCCGCTCGGCATTTATAGCATTCCGTTCTTGCACAGACGAATGATTGCAAATTTCTTCCAAAATTTCTATGGATAAATTTTTCTCTACTTTTTTATTTAATAAGTTGAACAAAAGTTTATGAACAATCAAATCAGGGAATCTCCGGATGGGGGAAGTAAAATGGGTATAGTCTTTAAAACCAAGTCCATAGTGTCCGATATTATTAGTAGAGTAGATTGCTTTAGCCATCGATCTAATAGCAATTTCGTTAACTACTGCTTCTTCTTCAGTCCCTTCAACACTTTCTAAAATCTGTTGAAACTGTTTTGATTTATTTGCCGAGTTCGGATCGAATGAATACCCCAATGATTTAACAAACCGTGCAAATTCTGTTACTTTCTCTTTTTCGGGGATATCGTGTATCCGGTAAACAAAGGGGAGAATGCCGTTATTTTTTTTCGGACTAAATTCCTGAGCTACTATTTGATTAGCCATGAGCATCATTTCTTCAATTAAATTATTGCTCTCCCGTACTTCCTTTATTTTTATATCAATAGGTTTGCCGGATTTATCTAATTTAAAAACAACTTCTGGAGTATAAAAGTTTATACTTCCTTTTTTAGTTCTTTTTGCTTTTAAGTTTTTTGCTATCTCATTTAAGGTTGTGATTTTATCGTAAAATTCTCCCTCGCCTTTATCAAGAATTTTCTGAACTTCATCGTAAGTAAACCTTCTTTTACTGTTGATAACACTTTTTTTAATCTCGTGTGATACAATTCTACCAGCCGGGGTTAGTTCCGCAATTACTGAAAATGTCAATCTATCCTTGTTTGGTACAAGAGAGCAGATAGAGTTAGAAAGTTTTTCCGGAAGCATTGGTATAACTTTACCGACGAGGTAGACACTGGTGCCTCTATTCAATGACTCTTTGTAAATAGAGCTGCCTTCATTAACATAATGACTTACATCTGCAATATGAACGCCGACTAGATAATTGCCATTCTCTAATTCATCGATTGAAACAGCATCGTCAAAATCTTTGGCGTCATCCGGATCAATTGTAAAAATAATTTTATCGCGTAAATCGAGCCGCTTTGATATCTCACTTTCCGGAACTACTTCAGAAAATTTCTCTGCTTGATGAAGAACCTCTTTTGAGAATTTGTATGGTATCTTCAAATCCCTTGCAATGGAAGCTATCTCTGCATCATATGTACCGGATTTACCGAGGATTTCTATTATCCTTCCTTCGGGGTTTAAATCCGGTGAAGTCCACTCAATTTCACCGATAACAACTTTATCTCCAACCTTTGATTGAGATAATTTTTCTTTAGCAACATAAATATCGCGATGGATTTTTTTATCGTCAGGCATTACAAAATAAAACGAATTACTTTTTTGAAGAGTGCCGACAATCTCGCTATGAGCACGTTCTAAAATATTTATTACTTGACCTTCAAGACTTTTGCCGCTTTTCTTCGATAATAATTTTATCTCTACAGTATCGCCATCAAATGTAGTTGAAAGGTTTTTACCGGCTACAAAGACATCAGTTTTATATTCTCCGCTTTTTAGTAATACGAATCCGTAATTACCTTCATTGATAATTTGCACTACGCCGATCAGCTTATCGGAAGTGAAATTGCTAAGTGAATATCGTTTCCCTTGTTTTTCGAGATATCCTTCTTCGGTTAGTTTGTGAAGAGTATGTTTCAATTCGGCATAAGCATATTCTTCCTGGATGCCGAAATGTTTTGCTATCTCTCTTGATTTAACTTTTTGCGAGGGACGATTTTTAAAATATGCTTTAATTTCTTTTTTCATTAAAACTCAAATCTATATTTTAATGCAATTTCGTTTATCTTTTCGTCAAGTCCAAATGTTTGAACTATAGGGTCTTTCCTTTCAACACGAATTAAGAAACGCGGATCGAACAGATACTCTACTTTTATGTTAGCTTTATTTAAATTTTGAAATAACTCGGTAGTTCCCCCAAAACTGTAGCGTAAATTTTGAATTCTTCCCGACAAACTGAATTTTGTATAATCGCCGGTTTGACTGATCTGGATATTATTTATCAAATCACCAACAGCCGAATTTACGAAACTTGTTAGTACTGAACCAAGAAACGATGTAGCAGTATTACCGATTGCGTTTGTCTGTCCGGCAACTTGTGCACGGTCCTGGGCAGTAAGATCATCTTTAAATTTACCGATTAAAATAAATGAGAAAGCATCGGCATAATCGTAAGAAGTTTCCCTTATATTGTTTTGAATATTTCTTGAACCGACATACACGCCGATACTTTCAGGATTACTTGCAAGGTTTCTGCCGAGATCATTTAAGAGCCCTTTAATTTTTATTTTGACTGCAACATCTTGCGGCAAAGCACTTATATCTCGCGGATTAATATAATCACTTGTATAGGTGGCAATTATATCAAGATATGGATTTGTTACGTCACTCTCGAAACGCAAAAGTCCTACGGCGTCAAACGTTTTGAAAAATTCTAGTTTAGAACCGGGCATCAACGTAAAAGCTCCTTGCGCACGGGTAGCACCGCCCATGGTTACATATTTTAATTCGCCACGCATTTCTACCAGCAAACGCTGATTTA
>DYJK01000046.1 GCA_020723165.1 Melioribacter roseus
GAATATTTTAAGCAAATGAATAAAATGAAATTAGCCGTGCTAGAATCAACGGAAGAATTTCCGTTGGAATTGGATCAAAAAATATTGATGAAAGTAAGAACATCGGGTGAAAGGAAACAATTTTGGCGGAGATCATTTGTCCCGGTGCTAAGTTATTCGTTTGCAGTTGTATTGTTAATAATTAGTCTCTTCATGTATTTTGAAATTCGCAGTTACAAAACCGATCTTCAATTGACATCGCAGCAAATGATTGAACAGCAGAAAACGATTAATCTCTTAATAAACAGTTTACCTTCGGTTAATGTAGAAACAGAAATTCAAAATGCTGTTGTTGTTAAAGCAAATTTATGAGGTGAGAAATGAAATATTATTTATTAACAATAGGATTAATTCTTTTTATAATCAGTTGTGAAAAAAATGAAGTGGTGATTGATAAAACAGAGTTGGATTATTATAAGATTGAAGATCTTAATCCTCCAGTTTATGATTCCGATATTACTGGACGTAGATTTACAGAAGAAGTTTGGAAATTTGTCAAGTCACAACATAATAAAGTTGAACAAAAAGGAATGATAGTAAAACTTGAGTATGATTTATTTATTAATACAGAAGGGAAAGTTGAAAAAATAAAACCATTAACTAAATCAAACATTATTAAAGATAGCACTATTAAAATAACAATTTCGAATACAGAAGAACTGACTAATTATTTAATAAATGTTTTTAAAAATATTACCTTACCTATTGGGTATATTAATAATCAAAGGGTAAAATATAAATTTTACTTACAGATCAATTATTATTGTTATGATAAAAATACAACAATCGAAGATGAGCTATCAAGAAATAAAATGTTAAACAAAAATGAAGAGACTAATTTTTTAATATCTGTTGAAACTCTTCCAGAACCAATTGGCGGAATGGAAGCAATAATGAAAAATGTTAAGTACCCAGAAATTGCAATGAGAGCCGGCATTGAGGGAAAAGTTTTTGTTAAAGCTTTTATTGATGAAAACGGCAATGTTGTTAAAGCAGATATTCTTAATAGTGCCCATCAGGTTTTAGATTCTGCTGCAACTAATGCTGTAATGAAAACAAAATTTAAGCCTGGAATACAAAAAGGTAAATCGGTTAAAACACAAGTTGTAGTACCGATTGTATTTAAACTCAAATAACCAATTATAAATCCTAATAAATGGGGGAAATCATGAAATCACTAAAATCTTTCTTTTCACTTTTGCTTGTTATAATCTTTTTTTCAATTAATTTAATAACAGCCCAGGAAAAAGATGAACTGGGTAAAATACCTATGCCGGTTGGTGGAATGGAAACAATCATGAGAAATGTAGTTTATCCGGAACTTGCAAGAAAAGCCGGTATTGAAGGAAAAATTTTTGTTAAAGCTGTTATTAACGAAAAAGGCGATGTTGTTGAGACAAGTATTTTTAAAGGAGAAAATGAGATGTTAATAAAAGCAGCAATCGATGCTGTAAAGATATCAAAGTTTTCTGCTGGTGAAAAAGATGGTAAGAAAGTAAAAGCAGAAATTGTTGTGCCTATCGTTTTCAAATTAAAGTAAAGTGATGTTGATTTAGTTAAGGGGAAATGGGGATTGTCTTCTGGCGTCCCCATTTTTATTTTAAATTATCCTAGTACTTATTACTCATTAAAATTGAATTCAAAACCGGCACTAACCCATCTGCCCGGCATCGGGATACCGGGAATATCAAAGTAGGTTATATTGAAAAGATTGTTAACACGTAAGAAAAATTTAAAGTTTTTAATCTGAGTTGTTACCTGGGTGTCAGTAATAAAATGTGAATTAAAATTTTCTCTTTTCTCATAACGCAAAATCCAATTTTGCTGCAAACCAAAAGGCAGTTGATGAAATATGCTTATCAATAATTGATGCTTTAAATGATCTAATAGATATTTCGATTGATAACTTCCCGTTTGGCGGTTAGAACTTAGATATGTGTATTGCAAACCGATTTTTGTAATCGGTTGTGCGATGAATATTTTATCGGGATAAAAATTAAAACCAATTTCAGTACCGGCAGTTTCTAAATTTGTAACATTTTCAACTTTCCACGGCTCTTGAGTAGCTAAACGTGCCCAATCAATTATATTCTTTCCATCTTTCAAAAAAACATTAACGCTTGTTTCAAAAGATGGCTGCGAATAAGAAAAACCTAATTCATAATTAATAACTTCTTCGTGTTTAAGATCAGGATTGCCAACATTAGCCGGACTAACGTAATACAATTCGGTAAAAGTTGGAATGCGGAATGCCTTGCCGATAGAAGCAATAATTTTAAGGTCATCATTTATTTGGTAAGCCGCATCAATGCCAGGCCAATATTTCCACCCGATAGAAGAGTAATTGTAAATATAAAATCCGGTAGAAATAAATAGTTTGTCAACGGGATAAAAATTCAATTCACCCGAAACGCCCCCTTTTGTTCTTTGGTGAGAACCGAGATTACTACTTCTAATCTCTTCATTTGCAATTTCTGTACTGATTGAAACATCTCCAATAGAAGTATTGATCGTTGATTGGAGTTCGGCACCGTATGAATAAGTTTTGTGTATGTTGCGATACCAATCGGGACGTGTATTATCGAGCCGGTAATCGTCATCGTTTCTTCTCCAATAGAATTTTGGAGAAAGAAACAAACTTGCAATCTCGATATCTGAAGATGCTGTGAAAATTTTTGTAGTTGTGTGTTCCCATTGATCAGGGAAGAGGTTTGAATAAAAACTGTTCGCGCCGAATTTTTTATCGACGTAACCAAAAAATAAATTTGTTACCTGGTTGCCGAATGAAATCGACTGGCTGAGCGAAAAATTAGTGATATCAAAATCCGTGTTGTGTCTGTATCCATCAGATTTCTTTTTAGAGAAAGAAAGATTATTTCCCAAAACACTGAAAGGGTAAGAAGTGTTAAAAGCTAATTCGTAAAGATTATGCTCGCCGCCAAGTGCTGAAAGTGAAATCTGTTGTTCTTCCCCTTTTTTCGTAATAATATTGATTGCACCGCCGAAAGCATTGGGTCCGAAGATTCGCGAGCCTTGACCTTTCAATATTTATATACGTTCTATATTATCTGTTGATATTGGAATGTTCAGATTGTGGTGACCCGTTTGCGGATCGGTTATTTTTACCCCGTTGATAAGTATCAACGTTTGTTCAAATGAACCGCCTCTTATTGCGGCATCACCTTGAACACCCTCGGCGCCGCGAACCCGCAAATCTACGGAACCGATAAATTTTAGAATGTCTTGAATATTATTAGCGGGGATAGATTTTATTTGATCAGAATTAATAACGGTAACATTTCTTGCAAGTTGTGATAAACTTACCGGGGCTTTGGAGGCGCTTATTATTACTTCATCAATATTGTAAGTTTTTTCCTGGGGAAAAATTTTTGGTGCGCTTAATAATAAGAAGAAAAAAACGAGTTGTTTTTTTCTTCTCAAGAAAGTTTTGCAAGACATACTGTATAAGGACACTTTAGAAAGGTTCTTTCTATAAACTAATGATATCGTTATAAATGATGAAAGCCATCAAAGCTAATAACAGAATAAACCCGGCGTTCTGTATTACCATCTTAACTTTAAGCGGAAGTTCTTTTCTAAAAATTCCTTCAAGAAGAATTATTATAAAGTGTCCGCCATCCAAAGCCGGGAATGGAAGAATATTAATTATAGCTAAGCTGAGACTAAGCATTGCGAGGAAGAATAAGAAAGAAATAATTCCTGAATCTGCTGAACGAGCGGCATACTGTGCGATTTTAACCGGTCCGCCAAATGCCTGGTTGAATGCAATCTTTCCGGTAATAACATTTCTTAACATTCCGAAAGTAAGAGCGGTATACTGCCCGATGTTTGTGATACTTTGTGTAAAGGCACCTACAAAACCGTAAGTCTTATATTCAAATTCTCCGGTATAAGCGTCTGTAACAACAATACCAATCTTACCCTCGATACCGGGATTTACAATTGTTGTAAGTGTGTCTGCACCACGGAGATAAACTATTTGAATATCTTTTTCTTTATTTGAAGAAATTATATCAACGACTTGTTCGCGCTCATTTAATATGGTGCCGTGTATCGATAAGAAAATATCACCGGCTTTAATACCGGCATCTTCAGCCGGCGAGTTGCCCATTACTTCCTGGATGTAAGGTTGTGTTGGAGAAGGGAACAAGAAAAACCCTTTTTGGGATCCTTCCGTAATTAATTTTCTTGAAGCTGTAAGTGAATTTTCCGATCCGTTTCTTAACACGGTTACGTTTACATCATTTGAACTGTTTACCAGTAAGTTGTCTATTATCTCTTCCCAATCATTAACTTTTTTTCCGTTGATAGAAATTATTTTGTCGTAAGATTTGAACCCGGATTTAGCAGCGGCGCTTCCAGATTCTACAGTACTTATTGTAGTAGATTTAAAAACTTGTTTGCCTTGAAAGAAATTGATACCCCAGAAAATTACGATAGTAAGGATAAGATTCATCAAAACGCCGGCTGTAATAACAAACAGCTTTTGATATGTTGGTTTGGATCTGAATTCCCACGGCTTCGGTTCTGCCTCGGCAAACTTGGTATCCATACTTTCATCTACCATACCGGCAACTTTTACATAACCGCCAAGTGGAAAAACACACAAGCGATAATCTGTATTACCTTGCCCATCCCAATCTTTTGGAAGATCGCCGAAAGAAAATCCGGTTAATTTATTCCAGCCCAAAATTCTTTTTCCGAAACCAATTGCAAAAATATCAACACGCATCTTGGATAATTTTGCAGCAGCAAAATGGCCAAACTCATGTACGAAGACTAATATACCGATAGTGATGATAAAGTAGATTATATATTCCATGTATAGTCTCTAATTAAGTTTCTTTTTTAATAATTCTCTTGTTCTAAAATCCGATTCAAAAATTGTTTCTAATGTTGCCCTTTGATGATTGAATATTTTGTCTAGCGCATAACGAATTATTTCAGGAATCTGGTTAAACTTAATTATCCCCTTAAGAAAATATTCGACAGCAACCTCATTAGCAGCATTTAATATACTTGGTGCAACGCCGCCCTCGTCAATCACCTCATATGCAATTTTAAGGCACGTAAATTTATCAAAATCCGGCTCAAAAAACGTTAATTGGTTTAATAATTTAAAATCTGTCCGGACACCGTGGTATGAATATCTTTCCGGGTATGTTAATGCATATAGAATAGGAAGTTTCATATCCGGTGTGCTTAGCTGGGCTTTTATCGATCCGTCAGCAAATTCTACCATCGAATGAATTATCGATTGCGGATGGATTATTACCTCGATTTTATCTTTAGGAAGACCAAAGAGCCAGAATGCTTCTATAACTTCCAATCCTTTGTTCATCATTGTTGCCGAATCGATGGTGATTTTATTACCCATTTTCCAGTTTGGGTGATTTAAAGCTTCGTTTACAGTAACATTTTTTAATTCTTCAGTCGGCTTATTAAGGAAGGGTCCGCCCGAGGCAGTTAAAATAATTTTATCGATGTTGTTTTTGTTTTCGCCCTTCAAGCATTGAAATATTGCACTGTGTTCCGAATCGACCGGGATTAATTCAACATTATATTGACTGCAAAGTTCGATTATTAATTCACCGGCAACTACTAATGTTTCTTTATTTGCAAGTGCGATCCGTTTTTTTTGTTTAATCGCTTCAATGGTTGGGTTCAGTCCGGCAAATCCTACTATGGCAGAGACCAGTATTTCGTAATTACCGCGTTTGGAAATTTCTATTAATCCTTCATCACCCGTCAGTATTTCGCATTTATTGCCGATTCTATTTTTTAATTCTCCAGCTTTTTCTTTATTGCGTATTACAACAGTTTTTGGATTGAACTCTTTTATTTGTTCGATCAGCAGATCAATATTCTCGTTGGCAGTTAAACCGGTTATGGAAAATTGATCCGGGAAAGTACGGACAATGTCAAGCGTACTAATCCCTATCGAGCCGGTTGAACCAAGCAGAAGAATATTTTTCATTTAAATTTTTCCTATAATTAACCGATAAGCCAATGTGTAGCGGCTAAAAGAAAATTGATCAGTACCAATACGTTAATTACAGTATTCAGCTTGTACAGTTTATTTAAGTTTTTATATCCTTCGTCTGAGATAACTTGATTACTTTCGAGATCTTCTCCTAAAGCGGTTCTAATTTTTTTAGCGGTAGGTATAATTAAAGAGAAAATTATTATCAGCATTATTACCATTATTATTTGTTTTGTTGTTAACCAGTGTTGTGCATCCATCTGGAAAAATTGATATCCTGAATTGGTTACCAAAATAATACCGGACACCAATATACCGGAACTCCCGATGATTCCAAGCACGTTCGTCACATTAAGATAAAGACGAATGAACTTTTTCTCACCTGATTTATGTTTGTTTAATGTAATTGCTGATCTTAATAAAGAATCTATGATTAAACTTGTCATCCATATTCCGGCAAACAGAATATGAAGAGTTTTTATTAAAACATACTCCATTATCTTTTCCTTTGAATAATTTTAAGATTAAATATAATAAAAAGTGGTACCAGAACTTATAAATAGATAATTAGTCTTTTGTTCACTATCTTCAAACCAAGTTATTAAACTGATAGTTCATAAATAAATGAGGGGCATATGAAAAAGGGGATTATATATATATTCATATTTTTAGTATTAGCTACAAGTACAATATTAATCTCGCGAAGCTTTAGGGTCGATAAGATTCCAAATGGCAATAAATTTAATTGCGCAAATTGTCATGTAAGCTCAGCCGGCGGCGGTGCAAGAAATGATTTTGGACAAGATGTAGAGCAGAGGGTTACACCGGGCGGTACGGAAAATTTTTGGGATTCGTCGCTTGCTAATA
This sequence comes from Melioribacter roseus, assembly GCA_020723165.1. Taxonomy (GTDB): domain Bacteria; phylum Bacteroidota; class Ignavibacteria; order Ignavibacteriales; family Melioribacteraceae; genus DYJK01. The sequence goes on from DYJK01000046.1 coordinate 6,911, forward strand.
TTGATTCTGATGGTGATGGTTTTACTAATGGAGTCGAATTGCAAGATCCGAATGGAACATGGACAAGCGGTTCAATCGGAAATTTTAGCTTAGTTACAAATCCCGGTAATGCCAACAGTAAACCGAATCCAACTTCGGTTGAAAATGAAATTGTTCCTTTGAAGTACCAGCTTTATAACAACTATCCTAATCCTTTCAATCCAAGTACCAACATCGCATTTGAAATTGCGCAGCCGGAGTTTGTAAGTCTAAAAGTTTTTAACATTAACGGTGAATTAATAAGAACAGTTGTGAACGAAAATCTTCCAGCCGGGCGTTTTGAAAATGTTTGGGATGGAAAAGATGAAAGCGGTAACCAAGTATCTTCCGGGATTTATCTTTATCGTTTAACTGCCGGTAAATTTGATAAATCGGCTAGAATGATCTTGATGAAATAGTTTTTTTGAAAGTAGAATGCAGAATTACTCGCCTCGCTTTCGACGAGTCGAAGCGAGGATTGCGGAATTTGCCTACAGCGTTGGGTGTAGAGAGTATAATGAAAAGCTTTACCAGCATTTATAGGGCAGAATTTTAATTCCAGAAAATTATAAAAGAGGGAATAATGAAAAAGATTTTTCCATTAATTCTTGTTTCAATAATTATAACTACTAACTCTCATGCACTTCCCAGGTTTGCATTGCAGCAGAAAGATAGATGCATCGGTTGTCATGTAAATCCAACCGGCGGAATTATGCGTAACGAGGACGGTGTTTTTTTCGGTAAAAATGTTGTTAGCATGATATCTCCGCGCGATGATGAATTTCCGATATCACCAAAACTTTCCGATAACATTTCTTTTGGGCTGGATTACCGGTCACAGTTTTTATATTCAGCACAAAAAAAGCGAAGCGATTTTCAAGACATGACCGGATCAATTTATATTAATGCCGGACTTTCCCAAAAGATTGATCTGCTTGCCCGTTATGATTTTGTAAATGCACTGTGGGAAGCTTATGGTATTGCAAGAATTTTACCTAATAACAGTTACATTAAAGCCGGTTCGTTTGTGCCTAATTACGGGATACGATTGGATGACCATACATCGTACACGCGAGGCGGAGATTACGGACTCCTCTTTTCCATCGGTGCAGTACAAGGGCTACTTTATAATCCTCGTTATATAGAAACCGGTTTGGAACTTGGTGTTAATATTTCGGATATAGGATTATTTACCGCAAGCGTTGGCAGAAGCAAGTTTAACGGCACCTTAACTACCGACCCAACATTTACAACACGAATAGAATTGAATCCCCGTATAGAAGATATAGCTTTGATGATTGGCGGTTCATTTGCCTCAACAAAAACAAAAGTATTTGATCCGGTATCCGGCAGTCAATTAGTACTTTCCTCCCAACTTTACGGGGGATTTGCCGGTTTTGGTTTTAGTAGGTTTACAATAATAGGGGAATTTGATATTGCAAAAGATTATTTAGCGGATGGGCAGAACTCAAATGCATTGATGGTAGAAGCATCCTACCAATTGATCGTTGGTTTGGAAGCGATTGTGCGTTATGATAGGTTTGATCCGAATGCTGATTCAGAAAAAGATGAGGTAGCACATTTGGTTTTCGGATTTGAGTTCTTTCCGTACAGCTTTGTAGAAATACGTCCACAATACAGAGTTAATTTAGAAGAGCCAAGCATTGATAACGATGCGTTTGTAATGCAGTTCCATTTTTGGTATTAGAAAAAATGCAGCGCAGATTTTTAATCTGCGCTGCATAAATAGTTTAACAGTTAAAACCATCCCTTAAATATTTTTTCCAGGTGTACAAAATCCATATCGTCAATAGAAAAAGTAACCGACTCTGCGAATGTATTTAATATAACCACGGCATTGATACTTGCATCCATCTTTTCAAGGTCAGCTATTTTTTGTGCAATGTTTCTATTTATAATTTGGATGTCTTCATACATTTTTTTTAGCTCTGTTAAATTCCAATCGGGTATTAAACCTTTCCTCATTTTTAAATATTGAGCTAAGGCGTACATAGAAAAAACCCTGAATTCAGTTTCTTCAATTGATGCAAAAGGAAGGTGATAATGAACCATCGGTCTAAGTTTACTTAAAGTTGTGCATCCGCTGGTTACCATTATTATTCCAATTAAACTTCCGATACCCGATTGAATAGAAGTCTCTTTGAAATAAGTTCTATCATCTGTCTCTACAAATATTTTTGCTTTGGTATAAGATGGCAGATTACTGAAAAGATGTATAAGCGGCTGTAGGTTTAATGCTATCGGGCAGTACTCACCGTATAATGATCCGCAAACATTTTTGTGGCACCCAAAATTTTCATAGCGGGCCCATTCAGGTTTTGATTCATTTTCCGGCAGTATTATTTGAAGTGTTTCTTTATCTAAGTGTAACTCTACCTCTTTTTCCGAACCGTCTTCGAAGACAAATTTATATTTATACGTGAATCTCTTTTCATCGTCCATTTTATTAATCTTTCCTTTAGTTTTTAATTTTACATGATTTACAGTAAAATCATTTCAATAATAAATGCTGTGAAGAGATTCTTAACAAGCAATATTTTTTGTTCAAACAAAAACTGATCTACTTTTGATGCTATTCTAATGCAATTTACTTTTTAGTATTGATATAAAAAAATGAAATAAAATTTCACAGAGCGGTCTATTAACAGTTTTATTTTTTAAACGTAACCCTAAAAGTAGAGCCACTGCCTTTTTCGCTGTCTACATTAATAACCGCATTGTTTAGCGAGCAGTAATTTTTTACAAGTGCCAATCCTAATCCATTACCTTCAAATGTACGTGTGTAACCATGTTCTTCCTGGACAAAGGGTTCAAATATTTTATCGATTGATTCTTCGCTGATTCCAATGCCGGTATCTGCCACTTCAACAATGGTTTCGCCGGATTGATTTTCTTTCAAAATTATTTCAACTTTTCCTTCATCGGTATATTTAATAGCGTTATCAATCAAGTTGGCGAAAATTTGTGATACGCTGTATTCATCGGCAGTTACAATAGTATTTTTTGTTAAGCAGCGGTATTCAAGTAATAATTTTTTACTTTTAGCAAGGTGTGCATACTCAATTTGTAAAGTTTGAAGTATATCTAGATCGAGATTGATTTTTTTCATGTTTGGATTATATGCACCGGTTTGTAATTCGGACATATTAAGTATCAAATCTATAGTACGGATGATTCGATGGGATGCTCTTGAGAAACCGGAAAATAGTTCTAAAATTTCATTGTCTATTTTATCTTCAACTTCGTCTTTGATAAGTTGCACGTTGCTCGTCATAATATTTATTGGGGTTCTAATCTCGTGGGAAATTTGTGCAAGAAATTCCGACTTTAATTTTTCCGACGCTTCCGCTTTTTCTTTTGCATTTAATATTTCTTCGAACATTTTTTTCTTTTCGGTAATATCTTCTTTAAGCGCAACGAAGTGAGTAGTAATCCCATCCTCAGTGATAACCGGTGAAATAATTTCATGAACCCAGTACAATTCACCGTTTTTCTTTTTGTTTAAGAGTTCGCCCTCCCAATCATTACCCGATAATATTGTTTGCCATATGTTTTTATAAAATTCCTTCGGGTGATGTTTTGAACTGAGTATTTTGGAATTCTTTCCGATTATTTCTTCTTTTAAATAGCCGGTAGTCTCTGAAAATTTAGGATTTACATAAACAATCTTTCCTTTTGTATCTGTAATAAAAATGCTCATGGGGCTTTGATAGATAGCACGTGCAAGTACCGATAATTCTTCCTCTGCTTTTTTGCGCTGGATATAAAGAGATAGTTGATTTGCAATAACTTCGAAAACTTTTTGGCTCGATTCATTATAGGCGTAAGGATTATCGTAACTTTGAACAACCATTGCACCAATCACTTTATCTGCGATTTTCAATGTTGCACCAAGCCAAATTTCAGGCACAGTACCTATTAAATCGATAAATCCCTTCTCATGAATTTCAAGGATTTCATTCTTAGTAAGCAAAAGAGTTTTTTCTTTTTTGATAAGATAACCGGTTAAAGATTTTTCTGCCGGCCATGTTCCGATTTCATCTCTTTCATCTTTATCATGATTGGCGGTAAGCATCCCGGTTTTTTCGTCATAGAAAGCCACATAAAAATTTTTGGTGTTTATCAATTTGGAGAGTTCTTTCCGTACTATTATAAATAGATCGGCAGTTTTATTTGTACTTGTAACTGCGTCGGCGATATTGTACTGAATTTGCTGAACCAACCGCGAACTTTTTTCTTCTGAAATATCTTGCACTGCACCGTGAATGGCTATTAATCTGTTCGATTCGTAATCCCAAACCGGTTTAGCATAGATTCTTACCCAGACAACATTTCCATTCTTATGGATAGTTCTAACCTGGGTAATAACGTTCTGGTTATTGAACAACTTTTTCATATCCTCTTTATCTTGCTCGATATCATCGGGATGGAGTCTGGCAAGCCAACCGCCGGTTCTTTGATATTCTTCAAATGTGTAACCGGTTAATTTTTCGAATGCACCGCCAACCCAGTCATGGGTCATTTTTCCATGTTCATCGAAACTCGTGGAAAAGAGATAATCGGTGGTAAGTGTAGAAATAGTTCTGAAAAGTTGTTCATCGTTCTTAAGTTTTATTTCAGCTATTTTTTTATCGGTTATATCGAAAGCGGAGCCGATTGCTGCCGGTTGACCTTTCCATGTAATTTTGCTGGCTGCAAAATCAATCCAAACTTCTTGACCGTTTTTTTTCAACAATTTAAATTCATAACGGCTAGGAATATTTTCTCCTTTTTGCCGTGCATAACCGCGCTGACGGATTAATTCTTTATAATCGGGATGAACAACATCCCAAAAATTTAATTCCAGTAATTCCCGGTTAGAATAACCGCAAAGTAATTCAGCCGCTTTATTAACAAAAACAAAATTGTTGCTCTGGTAAATAAAAATTGCAGTAGCAGTTGATTCGGCAAGGTTTCTAAATAATTCTTCACTTTCTTTTAGTGCTTCTTCGGCAAGCTTGCGTTCGGTTATATCGCGCGATATTGCCAGTATGCCATTTGGTTTACCGGTGTTATCTCTAAGAAAAGAAACGATGCCTTCAACAAATATTTTTGTTCCGTCTTTACGGAATTCCTCGGTTTCAATTATCCGGCTCCGTTTAGGATCTGCCTTACCGGTCTTTTCTAATTCCATTTCCTGATTGTAAATTTCTTTTGTTTTTGCGTATGATTCAGGCGTTAGAATTTTTTCAATTCCTATTTCAACCAGTTCTTCAGGTGTATAACCGAGCAAACTTGTTATGGAGGGACTTAGATATTTAAAATTTAAATTGAGATCAAAAACTGAAATTGTATCGGCAGTATTTTGAGCAATTAGGCGGTAACGTTCCTCGCTCTGTTCCAGTGCTTTAATAATTTTTTTGTATTCGGTTATGTCTTCGATAAATCCGAAAATTTTGTTTTTATCTTTTTGATATTCTGCAATTGAATGAACGTAAATTAGTTCATCATCATCAACTCTTCTTATCTGGAATTCAACATCGTAGGGCTTATTATTTTTTATCAAATCGGTCATAGCAGCATCTAATTGTTCACGATACCCGGGTAAAGTTAATTTTTGCAGATCCGATAATTGCCCGGAGGTCTCCTTAATTCCGTATAATCTTTGTGCACCTTCCGATCCATAGACTAGCCCGGTATTAAGATCTAATTCCCAATTGCCGGCATTAGCTATAAATTCGGCTCGTTTAAGCCGTGATTCACTTTCTTCTAATAACCTTTGTTTCTCTCTATCTGTTGTTTGATCTCTAAAAATTAAGACAATGCCTATAATAGTACCGCTTTCATTAATGATAGGCGCACCGCTATCGGCGATGGGAATCTCTTTCCCGAATTTTGATATAAGTATAGTATGATTTGCAAGACCGATTATCGATCCTGATTTAAGAACAAGTTCTAACGGATTATCGAGACGTAAATGTGTTTCTTCATTATAAATTATGTAAACACTATTCAGCGGTTTATTTTTTGCTTCGGATTCTTGCCAGCCGGTAAGCCGTTCTGCAATGTGATTCATTTGCTGTATGTTACCATCGATGTCGGTTGTTATTACAGCATCACCGATACTATATAGTGTTGTTCTAAAAAGTTTTTCTTTTTCCTTGATAATATTTAATGCATTTTTTTTCTGTTCCTGATCGTATAATATTTTTGCAATTACTAAACTGATCAAGGGAAATACGATTATTATAGCTAAGGATACTACTTTAAATGTGGGTAAAATATTTTTTGCCGGGAGCGTAAAAATTAAAAGAAGCATTACTAGATGTACCAACAAGCCAAACAAGTATAAATCAATTGTTCTGATTTGAGTATTTGGTTTTCTTCTTCGCCAAAAAACATATCCAATGATATAGGCAGAAATAATCATCCCGATGCCCATATAAACGCCAATACCGCCGATAAGAGCACGGTATATAATAGCCGGTACGGAAGCAATAAATCCTGAAAGCGGTCCGAAGAATAAAGTGCAGAGACTAATTACTATAGTTCTTCCGTCAAAGAATAGTCCTTTCTCTAATTCGAAGGGATTCAGCATTCCGATAATTGCCGTAACACCGAACAGAATACCGTTTAATATTTTCCCGGGTAAATCTTTTCGATCGAATTTTTCATCTAAAAATCCGGAGAAAACGCTGATAGCAACCAACAGCGATAGATTATATATTAATTCAAAAATTACCATTAGTATTCAAACTTACCTATAATATGTAGTGCTTCGATTAAAAATATTTTATTGCTTAAAAACTACTGCCGCATAAATAATTATTTGTCGAAAAAGAGGAAACGATAAATTGAATAATGAGAATAATTTCAACAACAAAAATTATATCATTATAAAGAATGACAATTAATAAACTATTGTGTACATATAGTTTATACTGAATTATCGTTCAAGTAAATAATTTGTTTATAAGAGGACTCGGAGATATTAAATCTAATATTAGCATACACGTTGTCAATTCAGACATGTTATTTTATTAAGATCTAATTTTTGATAAATTAAAAAGAGCAGTATCGAACTCATCGGTCAATTTTTTTATAAGGACGCTCACCGGTAAAATTTCTTTGATTAGACCGGTACCTTGCCCGGCTTCGAGCATACCGTTTTTTTCGTCACCTTCAAAAATTCCAAGACGTTCCCGTTTTGTACCAAGGAGTTCTTTCAGATTTTCTTCGCCGGCACCATTTAGTTCAGCTTTGTAAACAATATCGGTAAATTCATTTTTTATCATTCGCGCCATTCCGATTTTTTTTAACACAAGAATCGTATCGTTATCCTTAGCTTCAATTATTTTTCTTTTATAATTTTCATTGGCAGAGGATTCAACCGTTGTGGCGAAACGTGTTCCAAGCTGCACCCCTTCTGCGCCAAGTGATAATGCAGCAAGTATTCCTCTACCGTCCGAGATACCGCCGGCGGCAATAACCGGTATTTTTAAAGCATCAACTAATTGAGGTATCAAACAAAATGTTGTTATCTCATCAATTCCGTTATGGCCGCCGGCTTCAACTCCTTCGCCAACAACAGCATCACATCCAACCGATTCGGCTTTTAATCCGTATTTTATTGAAGGAACAACATGAATAACAATTGCATTATGCTTCTTTAACTTTTCAATATGTCTGCCCGGGTGACCGGCTGATGTAAAAATAATTTTCACATCTTCTTCTATAGCAACTTTAATAAGTTCTTCCGCATCACCGCGCAGTAGCGGAACGTTTACTCCAAATGGTTTTGTCGTTGCAGCTCTGCATTTTTGAATATGTTCACGCAGCAGTTCTGGTTTCATAGAACCGGAACCGATTAATCCCAAACCCCCGCTGTTTGAAACAGCACTTGCAAGTTTCCAGCCGCTTACCCAAACCATTCCGGCCTGGATGATCGGGTATTTAATCCCTAATAAATTAGTTATTCTATTATTGATATTCATTATTCAATTGAATTGATTACCCGGCATTTATTAACAGTATTAAATTAAGTAAAACCGTTTCTTAAAAGAAGAGGTTTAACAGCTTTGGTTTGATAAAGGCAGACCTATTAATTAAATTGACAACGCAAAAATCAAAATAAAGGGAATTATTGAGAGCAGTAATACCGGCAGCCGGATTTGGAACAAGATTAAAACCCCACACGTTTTCTCTCCCAAAAGTTTTGCTGAATGTAGGCGGTAAACCGATCCTTGGGCATATAATTGATAAGCTTCTCGATGAAAAAATTGAGAAAGCTACTTTTGTAATTGGTTACCTCGGTGAAAAAATTATTGAGTATGTTGGTAAGCATTACCCGGATTTGAAAGCTGATTTTGTTGAACAAGATGAAATGCTCGGTCTCGGTCACGCTATTTTTTTAGCTTCCGAAACTTTTGATGATGATGAAATATTTATAATTCTCGGCGATACAATTTTTGATGTAGAACTCGATCATGTATTCAAGAAGAAACAGACTTCACTCGGTGTTAAAGAAGTTGATGACCCGGGCAGATTCGGCGTGGCTGTTTGCGAGAATGGTAAGATTATAAAGCTGATTGAGAAACCGAAAGAGCCGGTATCTAAACTTGCACTTGTTGGTTTATATTACATTAATAATTCCAAGCTGCTAAAAAAATGTTTGAACGAACTAATTGAAAAAAATATCCGCACCAAGGATGAGTATCAACTTACAGATGCTTTGCAGTTGATGATTGAAAAAGGTGAAAATGTATCCACCTTTCCCGTTGATGGCTGGTACGATTGCGGTAAACCGGAAACACTCCTTTCAACAAATAATTTTTTATTGACACAAAGCGGAACCAACAGAGAACCCGAAGGTGTGCTGATAAACCACCCGGTTTTTATTTCTGAAAAGGCGATAGTTAAAAACTCTGTTATCGGTCCTTATACTACTATCAGTTCTAATTGTGTGGTACAAGATTCAATAATAGTCAATTCGATTTTGAGTCCCGGCGCTAAAGTAGAAAAAGCTGTTTTAGAAAACTCGATCATAGGAACAGATGCGGTTATCAAAGGAAAGTTTCAAAAACTTAATGCCGGCGATTCATCTGAAATAGAATTTTATTAATTAATTAATGAGGAAATAAATGTCGTACCTTTTCACTTCTGAATCAGTATCGGAAGGGCACCCGGATAAAGTTAGCGATCAGATATCCGATGGCATTCTCGATGCAATTTTAGAAAAAGATCCGAAAGGAAGAGTTGCTTGTGAGACTTTTGTAACCACCGGACTTGTAGTAGTAGGCGGAGAAGTTACTACTAACGCTTATGTTGATGTTGAAAGTATAGTTCGTTCAACGATTAGGAAAATCGGTTATACAAGAGCAGAATATAAATTTGATGCGGACTCGTGCGGAGTTTTAAATGCGATACATTCACAATCACCGGATATTGCAATGGGCGTTGATAAAGGCGGCGCCGGTGACCAGGGATTAATGTTCGGTTATGCTTGCGATCAAACCCCGGAGCTGATGCCGATGCCGATTGTTTATGCACATAAGCTTGTTCAAAAACTTTCCGATGTCAGGAAAAACAATCCGGCATTGATGCCTTATTTACGGCCCGATGCAAAATCGCAAGTTACAATTGAATATGACGATAATAATAAACCATTGCGTGTTGATGCAGTTGTAATTTCTACCCAGCACGATGGTGATGTTAGCCAGAAAAAAATTAAAGATGAAGTTATTAAGTATATTATTAAAAAAGTCATCCCTGAAAAATATCTTGATAAACGAACGAAATATTTTGTTAATCCAACCGGTCGATTTGAAATTGGCGGGCCGCACGGAGACAGCGGTTTGACCGGGCGGAAAATTATTGTTGATACATACGGCGGATGGGCGCCACACGGCGGCGGGGCATTCTCCGGCAAAGATCCTTCTAAAGTTGACCGCAGTGCAACTTATGCAGCACGGCATATTGCTAAAAATGTTGTTGCCGCTAAACTTGCAAAAGAATGTTTGGTACAAGTTGCTTATGCAATCGGTGTTGCCGAACCGGTTTCTGTTTATGTCAATACTAACGGTACCGGTGTTATTCCCGATAAACAACTTGGCAAGTTAATTAAGAAAGAAGTTGATCTTACACCCAAAGGAATAATTGAGAGATTGAAACTATGCAGACCGATATATCAAAAGACCGCTGCTTATGGACACTTTGGAAGAAACGATAAAGATTTTACGTGGGAAAAATTAGACCTAGTTTCAACATTTAAAAAATTTATTTAGTTTTTTGAACTCAGCCCCCACCCCCTCTCTTATTAAGAGAAGGGGAATTAAAGGGATGAGTTTATTATGAATAACAATCAGGAGAAATAAAATTATATGGATTACAAAGCTGGAAAGTATAAAGTAAAAAATTTGAATTTAGCCGCAGACGGAAGAAAAAAAATTGAATGGGCTGAATCGCGTATGCCGGTTATGATGGCATTGAGAGAAAAGTATTCCAGGACTAAACCGTTGAAAGGATATAAAATTGCCGGTTGTTTGCACGTTACAAAAGAGACAGCAGTGTTGATCGAAACGTTAAAAATTGCCGGTGCCCAGGTTAGCTGGAGCGGATGCAATCCTCTTTCGACACAAGATGAAATTGCTGCCGCACTTGCTAAGAACGGAATTGAAATTTATGCTTGGCACAGTCAGAATGTAAAAGAATTTTATTGGTCGATAGAACAGACACTTCGGATGAAACCAAACCTAACATTGGACGACGGCGCCGATCTAATTTTTACTGTTCACAATAGATTTCCGCAGCTTGCAAAAAATATAATCGGCGGAACCGAAGAAACAACAACCGGCGTTCACCGGCTGCGTGCAATGGCTGCCGCTAAAAAAATGTTGTACCCGGTAGTTGCCGTCAACGATGCTGAAACCAAATGGGATTTCGATAATGTTTACGGTACCGGCCAATCATCTATCGATGGAATTCTGCGTGCAACTTCTGTACTGCTTGCCGGAAAGAATTTTGTTGTTGCCGGTTACGGGCATTGCGGTAAAGGTGTAGCGATGCGTGCTGCCGGACTTGGTGCTAATGTTATTGTTACAGAAGTAAAACCAACTGCCGCATTAAAAGCTACTTTGGAAGGACATGTTGTTATGACTATGGATGAAGCTGCAAAAATCGGTGATATTTTTATTACTGCTACCGGGGTTAAAGATGTTATAGTTGATCGGCATTTCAAAGTGATGAGGGATGGAGCGATTGTTTGCAACACCGGTCATTATGACTGCGAAATAAATATTCCGCAGCTTGAAAAGTTGAGTAAATCCAAACGCACAGTACGGCCGAACAATGAAGAATACACTTTGAAGAACGGTAGAAAAGTTTATCTGCTTGCAAAGGGAAGATTAGTAAACCTTGCCGCAGCAGAAGGTCATCCTTCGGAAGTGATGGATATGTCGTTTGCAAACCAATTCATGTCGCAAATAAGATTGGCAGATTATCACAAGAAAGGAACCAAGCTCGATCCGGTTGTAATTGATATACCGGAAGAACAAGATCAGCAGATTGCACGCGTTAAACTGAATACAATGGGATATAAAATTGATAAGCTTACAGAGGAACAAGAAATTTATATGAACGATTACAGCGCCGGAACTTAAAATTGTTTTTCATAAATGAGATGAGACCCCGGTATGCCGGGGTTTTTTATTTGTATCAGTAGGGTGAATCGATGATTCGCCCATTACAAATTTCATAAGCGATTCACAGAATCGCTCTACAAATCAAAAGTTGACAAAAAACCGAACTTGAATTAATTTATTGCAGAGTTTTTAGGGACAATGTTGAAACCATTTCTTAAATCACATCACTCACAACTACTTAATCTTGATAGAAGAACTTTTCGAATAGAGTACTTTCATTCAGATATAAAAGAGCAAAAAAATTATTTATAGAGTCTATCATCATGTTATTGTCTGGTGGATAGATAGCTTTAAAGCAGTATAAGTAATAGTTGAGTAACAAAAATTGTGAGGCAACATGACTTTAAATAGTGTCCTTCGTTCAATGGCAGCTGCAGCAAGGAGAGCTGAAAGAGAATCGATAAGAAGACAAAGAGAATATTCTCGCCAAATGAAGAAATTTGCAAAACAGCAAGAAATTGAGTTTGCAACTCTTGAGGTAGAACAATATGAAAATAGAGTTGTTTTACTTAAATCGATGCACCAAGATTGTAGTGACACTTGGGATTGGCAAAAAGTAAATAATTCGCCACCACCTCAAGAACCCGACAAACAAAATAAGTATGAACAAATTGCGGTTGGAAACCTGAATAAATACAAACCAAGTTTTTTTGACAAATTATTTAGAAGAGTTGACAAAAAAATATCTACGTTCAATGAACAAATAATTGTTGCTAAGAATAAGGATGATGCTGAATACAAGAATAATTTAATGAAGTATGAAGTTGAATATAAAGAGTGGGCTGAAATTAAAGACCTATCGGCAAGAATACTTGCTGGTGATATTGCTGCTTATAAAGATGCAATTGAGCAAGTAAATCCATTTACTGAAATTAGTGAGATAGGTTCTTCAATCGAATTCAATGTATTAAATAGAGATTTGATTGATATTACTTTGAATGTTAATTCATCTGAAGCAATCCCATCAGAAGAAAAATCACAACTAAAGAGTGGCAAATTATCAGTCAAAGAAATGCCTAAAACAAAATTTTTCGAGCTTTATCAAGATTACGTCAGTAGTTGTGTTTTAAGAGTAGCTAGGGAAATCGTTGCACTATTACCGCTTGAAAAAGTATTAATTACTGCTGTTGCAGAGTTGCTCAATACAAAAACTGGCTATTTAGAAGCTAAACCAATCTTATCTGTTTTAATACCAAGAGCAACGTTAGATAGGCTAAATTTTGAATCTATTGATCCATCAGATTCAATGAAAAACTTTAAATGTAATTTGAGTTTTAAGAAAACTGTGGGATTTAATATTGTTGATAAAATAGAATTATAATTAGGTTGTTACCTAACAAGTGTATCAATAGTGACAGCCTCATTTTCTTGTGGCAAAGAACCATTTCTTGACGAACAGAAATAAAAAATGGAGAACGACTAAATGAATATTCACGCTAACATTTTACAAGCCATTGGAAACACATCATTGGTTCAACTGCGTAAAGTTGTTCCACCCGGCTGTGCGCAGATATTTGTAAAACTTGAATGGGAAAATCCAACCGGCAGTATGAAAGACCGTGCAGCACAAGCAATGATTTCAAAAGCCGAGGAAGACGGTCGTTTGAAACCCGGCGATGTTTTAGTTGAGTACACCGGCGGCAGCACGGGCATATCACTCGCGTTAATCTGTGTTGCTAAAGGATACGGTATTCATATCATTACTTCAGACGCATTTAGTGTTGATAAGCGGAACCAGATGGCGGCTTTTGGTGCCGAACTTGCTCTTGTACCAAGCGAGGGCGGACTCACTACAAAGAAGTTGATTTTAGATATGATTGAAGCCGCCAAAGAAATTAGTAAAAAACCTCACACATACTGGACAAACCAGCTATATAATTTTGATAGTATTATCGGCTACTATCCGTTAGCAGAGGAAATTTTAAACCAAACTAACGGATCAATTGATGCATTTGTTCAAAGTGTTGGTACTGCGGCTTCTTTGCGCGGTGTGGCAACAGTTTTGAAGAATCACAATCCTAAAATTAAAATGATAGCAGTTGAACCCGGAGAGTCTCCCGTGTTATCGGGGAGACAGCCGGGACCGCATAAAATTGAAGGTGTCGGTATTGGCTATATCCCTCCGCTGTGGGAGCCAAATCTCGTAGATGAAATTATTGCGGTTAAAACAGAAGACGCCAAGGCAATGGCAAGACGATTAGCGCGTGAAGAAGGCATTTTCGCCGGTACGTCATCGGGTGCAAATGTAATAGCCGCAATTCGTGTTGCAGAGCGGTTAGGTCCCGATGCTAAAGTCGTTACGCTGATGGTGGATTCCGGTCTAAAATATCTTAGTACGGATGTGTACAAGAAATAGAAAATCCTAATTCGGATCGGTTAATAAGCGATCCCGACATATTTACAATGCAAATTAAATAACATTTTTCAGTTTAGAAATAATTCTTAACTTCAGACGAAATTTTTTTGGAGTTTAATGTCAGCACGAGTAATCTACATTTCATTGTTGTTATATCTTATTATAAGTTACTTGCAAGCATACCGCTTTAAAGGAAATAAACTTTTTTACTATTTCTTTGTCGCTGCTTTGTGGTATCCAATCCTTGTTCTTCTTAGGAAACTAATAATAGTAGATTATTATGTTTATATGTCAATTACATCTCTTGTTTTTATGTGGTGTTTCCCGGTTAAATTATACGTATTTAAAATTGTGTTATCATTTATTACCTTGATGATGTTATTACGTTTTGAGGCCAATTTTTGGGTGGTTGCTGTGCTGACTGAATTAGCAGATATTTTCTCAATGTTTGCTGTTTTAAAGTTTATTAAAGAAGAAATAAGATCCGGAGATAGAATAAGTTTATTCTTAATAATTGTTATTGTCGATCTATTACTTTCTGCTATAAACACATTTTTCTATTTTCATGCCGCAAATATACATCTTATATGGTTTTTGCCATCAGCAATTTTGAATAATATTATATATGTCGTTAATGTAATCTACGGTCCTAAAAAGAAAATAGCTATGCCTTCTTTGATTCGAAAATTTTTAGTAGTTAAAAATGCAGAAAGTAATGGATTTGTAGCCGAGAACAAGAACTCCATTAGTGCTTTACAAATCGATCCAATAATAGAACCTCTAACAAAGAGAGAGAAGGAGATATTAGAACTTATAAAACAAGGTTATACGAATAAAGAAATTGCAGAAAAAGAAAACGTAGCAGTAACTACTATAGAAAGCCATCTACAGAATATAAAAGAGAAGCTTGGGTTTAAGAAAATGCAAGGGCTGCGGAAATACATAAAAAACTTGCCGTAAAAAGGTATTATGTTCGAAATACATGTAAACAAGTAAAAAAATCCGTGCAAACACGTAGAAAAATCCTTGTTTACATGGATGTAAAAACACAATTAAAATGCTACATTTACAAAAAATTTTAAGAATACAACTTTTTAATAACAGATCTTTAACCGGTATATAAATATTCACTCCCTAAGCAAACAAATTGACAATTAAAATAGACGTTAAAATGAGACAGAAAATTCTTTTTGCTCTGATTGCAATATTTTTTCTAACAATTAACTCATGTAAAAATAATATTACAGAACCCGAACCTTCATCTGGCAGAAGGGACTATGTATGGACTGCTGATACATTGAACCCTGGCTATGAGACACTTTACTTAATGAGAATCTGGGGAAGTACGCCGGAGGATGTTTGGGCAATAGCGAGCAGCAGTTGGTCTGCAACAACAATTTGGCATTTTAACGGTGCGCAGTGGAGATGCGATTCTATACCAAGATTTGTACAGCCAGCGGCTCTTTTTGGTTCTTCAAGTAACGAAGTCTGGCTCGGAAATATTAATAGTACTATTTGGAGATATGATGGAACCCAATGGCTTAGATTTGGCGATTATAAAGTTGAGGGTTATAGTTTTACTGCAATAGAAGATTTTGGTGGATTGACCAGAGATAATCTTTATGCCGTAGGTTATACCGAGCTATTAAATGCAAATAAATGGAAAGCAATATTAATGCATTATAATGGCAGAAGTTGGGGATTTGTAAATGTGCCAGAAACAAAAGCAGCTTTTGAAACAATTGCAGTTGAAGATAAGAGTGGTGTAGTTGTAATGAGCGGAACAATATACGATCCATCCGGTTTTGTTCCTAAAGTTTATTGCTGGGACGGCAATGAATTACTAGACCTTCCTTACACTGGACCCGGTTATACTTTTGTGACAAAAGTAGGAAGTGAAATATTTATTTCTATCGGTTCAAGAATCTACAACTACAACAACAAGCGGCTTGATTTGTGGAAAGACAACACCGGTACGAACATTTACGGGCGTTTGTGGTGCGGCAGAAGCAGAAATGATTTTTTTATAGAAGGAAGTAATGGAATTTACCATTACAACGGGACGGATTTTGTCAAGTTGTTTGAAACAGATTTTAAAGTGTTCCGAGGGTTTGTATTTGAAAAGGAAGTTTTCTTTACAGCATACAATTTCAGCAGTGATAAAAACATAATTATTCACGGAAAGTTAAAAGATGAGTAATAGATAAAAAGATTGTAATAAAACGAAGAGGGTGATTGCGGCACCCTCTCCTAAAGCAAATAAAAAATAGGTTCTTCTCCTAAGCCAATGCTTGGCACCGGCGTTTTTTATTTGCACCGCAATTATAACTAATTAACAAAATAACTAAAACACATTTTTAGGAGTTATTATGAAAAAGTACATTATTGCTTTGTTTCTTTTACTTGTATTAGCATTAAATTTAAACGCTCAATCTGTTAGTTTTGATCCTGATGACGGGCAGATATTTATTTGTCCCGGTACAAATTCTCAGATAACTGTTAATATTGCTTGGACCTGTCGAGAAACTCCATATCCTCCAGCATATTCTGCAGCATCATATGTGGAGCTAACCGCTGAAGGTCAGACTTATCTAAGCAATTGGCATAATACAACGGTAGGCAACCATATTCCCACATCAATGCAGTTATCATCCGGTACACATTCATGGACTCTAAAATTGTACGAAAGATTTTTAGGATTGGATTACTTTCAAAAAACAGCCGAAACTACACATACCTTCTATGTAAAATATACTTTATATGCCGCTAATAACTTTGGTGCTGGTGGTATTAATTTGGAAGGTGCAACTGTATCAAGCGGTGCAAGTGTTCAGAAAATAGTTGGAGAACTAGTTGCGGTAGGAGCCATCGATCAAAATTACAGCGGTTATTATAGAATCTGGAATACTAACGGCTCCAATAATAGTATTTGGAAAATAAATGATATTCAAATACCTGGCGCTACATCACGCAATTATTCGTACACTGTTGCAAGCTCAGATAACGGTGCAACTATTAAAGCTGATTTGAAAAAACTCTACAACGCAACCTTCAATGGATACAGCTCAATTACCGTTAACGGAACAACATATCCTTCTCCAACCTCAAGCTCAGTTGTAGAGCAAAATTCTATTACTGCATCTGCACAAACTTATACTGTAAGTAATGTAAGTTTCAATTTTGAAAGTTGGAAAAGAAGTGATGGAATGACATTTCCATCTACTTTTACTCCGACTGATCACAGTACTTATTATGCAATCTATCGTGCAAAACCGTCAAACAGCGGGGAGTATCCGCACAATACTTCATCAGTTGGTCAACCAATAACAATTGCATGGACTGATAACGTAAATACTAATGTGACTCTATATAAAATTTACAGAAAAGTTAAACATGACGGTGTAGTTGGACCGGAACAATTAATTGGGACAGTTAATAGAGGCGTACAATCATATACTGATTATGAGTATCAGAAAACATCAAGTTATGTAGATTTGATATGGTACGATGTTAGAGGATATTACAATTCAACTGATCCTTATATTATTGGCGATTACCAGGATCCAAATTATATAGCTGTATATGGGGAGATGCTTGCAAGACCAAATCAAGATCCATTAGTTCAAGAAATTACAAGTGAACTGCCAACAAAATATGCAATTACAAACTATCCTAACCCATTCAATCCAACAACAACAATAAAATATTAATTGCCTGAAGCCGGAATGGT
>DYJK01000047.1 GCA_020723165.1 Melioribacter roseus
ATATTTGTTTCACTAACCGGCGTTTGAGAAAATTCCAACGAAAGACTCGGCGCCGGATAATTGTTCACAGACTCTGCTCTAAATTCCGATGCACTGATTTTATATTTCTGTGCTTTCAACTGCGGATTATTGAGCAAAGCTTCGTTGATCAATGAATCAACCGATTGGGCATGAGCGGTCGTGAGTATAATAAGAAAAAAGAAAAACACAGAGAACACAGTGGACACAGAGTTCCACAGAGAACTTCCCATTTCCCATTTGTTTTTTAACTCTACACTCTTCACTCTACGTTCTACATTCTTCATTTTATTCACCCTCCTTCATCCAATCAGCCATTTTGGATAATTCAAGTTTTCCTTTTTTGAGAGCATGTTCTTTCATTATAGCAAAAAGAATCGGTGTAACAACAAGAACGTGAATTGCCGAAGTCAGCAGTCCGCCGATCATCGGTGCGGTTAACGGCTTCATAACATCTGCACCGGTTCCGGTTGCCCACATTACGGGAATTAGTCCAACCATAGAAGTTCCGACAGTCATAAGTTTCGGGCGCAATCGCAAAACAGAACCTTCAACTGTTGCGTGATAAATATCCTCTTTTGTAATTGGTCCGCGTTTGCCGGTATGATATGCTCTCAATCTTTTATCGAGTGCTTCGTGGAGATAAACAACCATCACAACGCCGGTCTCAACTGCAACGCCGTAGAGTGCAATAAAACCGACCCACACCGCAACGGAAAAATTGTAGCCGAAAATGTAAATCATGTACATGCCGCCGATTAACGCAAACGGAACCGAAAGCATTACTACCGCAGATTCCAAATAATCTTTTAATGTGAAGAAGAGAAGAACAAATATGATCAGGAAAACAACCGGCATAATTATTTGTATTGTTCTTTGTGCACGTATTTTACTTTCGTACTGCCCGCTCCATGTGTAGGAATAACCGGAAGGCAGATTTAATTTATCTGAAATAACTTCTTTAGCATCTTCCATTACACTGCCCATATCTCTTCCGCGTGTATTCATAAAAACAATCGAACGAAGCATTCCGTTTTCACTGCTAATCATCGGAGGACCGGAAAGAATTTTTACATCCGCTAATTCCGTTAACGGAAGATATGTTGTAGAATTATTCCCGGTTGATGTCAGCGAATAATTTGAAGCTGACGTTGCTGTTGGAATCGGAAGTATGTTTGCTTGCATATTTCCCGATGAAGACATTGACGACGAGCTGTTCATTCCGCCTGAAGAATTCATTCCGCCGGTTGTGTTCATTGCCGATGCGGTTTGCATTCCGCTGTTAGCCGGTACCGGCACCCAAAGGTTCTGCAAGTCCTCTACATTGTTTCTGTAATCGCGGTTGTAACGCATTCGTATCGGGAATCTCATTCTGCCTTCGAGAACGATTCCGAGATTTTGTCCGCCGATAGCCGTTTCAATTATATCCTGAAGATCTTTAATGTTAATACCATAACGAGCGGCGGCTTCGCGTTTAATTTGAAGATCGAGATAGTAACCGTTCTGAACTCTTTCGGCAACAACATCTGCGGCGCCGTCAACAGTTTTTAATAATTGTTCTGCTTTAATTGCAAATGCTTCGAGTGTGTCGAGGTTCGGTCCGAAAATTTTGAAGCCGATATCGGTGCGCACACCGGTTGCAAGCATGTTAATTCTATTTATGATCGGCTGAGTCCATCCATTGCGAACGCCGGGTATCTGTAATTTTGAATCAAGCTCAGCGATGATATCTTGTTTTGTAATTCCATCCCGCCATTCATCTTTTGGTTTGAGAAGAATAATAGTTTCGATCATACTGAGCGGTGCATTGTCTGTTGCCGTTTCTGCTCGTCCGGTTTTGCCGAGAACGTGATGAACTTCGGGAATCGATCTGATAATTTTATCTTGCTCTTGTAAGATGCGGTTCACTTCGCTGATTGAAGCACCGGGCAATGTTACCGGCATGTAAAGAATCGAGCCTTCGTCCAACGGCGGCATAAATTCACTTCCGGTGTTCATTATCATCGGAACTGTAATTGCGAGCGCAATAACATTTATTGCAATCGTGGTCTTTCTATGTTTGAGTACCCAATGAATTACCGGTTCGTAAATGCGTATGAAAAATCTTGTAGTTGGATTTTTTTCCTCCGGTCTGAATTGACCGCGCATCAACATTGTCATCAAAACCGGAATCAATGAAATTACTACAATTGCCGCGCCGAGCATCGTAAATGATTTTGTGAATGCAAGCGGCGTGAAAAGTTTTCCTTCTTGACCGGTTAATAAAAATACCGGGATGAATGAAACAAGAATTATCAATTCGGAAAAGAAAATTGCTCTGCCCACTTGCTTCGCAGAATCAATTGAAATTTTTTGATACTCTTGTTTTGTGAGCTGTCCTTTCTCTTCGAGAGCACGCGCTAAATTTCTGTATGCGTTTTCTACAAGCACAATCGATGAATCTACAATAACTCCGATTGCAAGAATTATTCCGCCCAAACTCATAATATTTGATGTAATGTTGAAAACATACATGAGTATGAATGCAATCAAAACCGCCATTGGAATTTCAATTAATATTCTGATGATGCTTCTGAAGTGGAGGAGGAAGATCATTACCATAATTGAAACAGTGATTGCTGCTTCGATCAAAGCTCTTTCGAGCGTGCCGACTGCTTCGCGTATTAACGTACTGCGGTCGTACGATGTAACAATATTTACGCCTTCGGGAAGCCCCGGTGTGATCTCTTTTATTTTTTCTTTTACGCGGTCAATTACTTGCTGTGCATTTTGACCGGTTCGCATTACAACAATTCCGCCGACAACCTGACCTTCGCCGTTCTTTTCGAGAGCACCTCTTCTAATATCGCCGCCGAGTTGAACTGTTGCAACATTTTTAATTTGTATCGGCACTCCGTTCGTGCCGGTTTTTATTACTGTGTTTTCTACATCCTCTTTAGAGGTAATGTAACCTTGTCCGCGCACAAATAATTCGGCATCGCTTACTTCAACAATTTTTCCGCCGACTTCATTGTTGCTTCTTTGAACAGCATTCACAACATCCGAAACTGCAAGACCGTAACCGCGCAAACTAACCGGGTCAACATCAACTTGATATTGTTTAACATATCCGCCGATGCTTGCAACTTCTGCAACACCTTCAACCGCTGTTAGTTTGTAACGAATATACCAGTCTTGAACTGCTCTCAAAGCTCCGAGGTCGTAACCTTTTCCTTCGACAGTGTACCAGTAAACATGTCCAACGCCGGTGCCGTCCGGTCCCAAAGAGGGAACAACTCCCGGCGGAAGCTGCGCTTGTATTGTATTCATTCGTTCGAGCACGCGTGTGCGTGCAAAATAAGTATCAACATTGTCTTCGAAGATGACGAAGACGAAAGACATTCCGAACATTGAAGCGGCGCGAACCGCTTTCACATTCGGCAAACCTTGCAGTCCCGAAACAATCGGGAAGGTTACCTGATTCTCGATAATCTCCGGCGATCTGCCCATCCATTCTGTAAATATGATTACTTGATTCTCCGATAAATCCGGTATTGCATCAACCGGAAGATTTGCTACGCTGTAAATTCCAAATCCGGTTATTATCAGGTAAAGAAGTATCACCAAAAAACGGTTGTTCGCAGACCAATCAATAATTTTCTCTATCATATTTTATACTCTTATAAATGTTAATTTTAAAATTTTGTATGATGTGTATTATGCCGTTTACTTACACTAAACCATGTAAGAAAATAGATAAAAATACACTCAACCTTGAGTGAAAAAATTAGATAGGTAAATCAGATAAGAAGTGTACGATTGTAGAGATATAATTCCGGGGGACTTGAATCAGTATAAGAATTTGTATTTACAATGTTAAGATTGTTATAACTATTTGGAAGAAAATTTTCTGAGTGGACGAGAGCGATAATTAGTTCAAATGAATTTTGATTAAACTTTGCTTCGAATTTGTGAGTGTCTGAAAGTTTAATAGTTTGGACTTCATCTTTGCAGCAAGGATTTTCGCATGCTGATTTGCCGCATCCGCAAGGATCTTTATCGCCATAAGTTCTTACAAAACTAATATTGTTGACAACACCGCCGCAAAAGTGGAGTGTTACTGTAAAGCCGGTTGTTAGAAATAAATAGAGAGCGGCAAATAATATGTTTATTATCTTTCTCACGTTTTTAAAATAAGTAAAAATTCATTTAATTGAAAAAAAGAGCGAAAAACAATTACGCTATGTTCTACCGCTGCTTTTCGCTCTTAGTTCCCTTTAATTATTTCCAAGAATTATTGGTAACCCGTCTTTTCCGCTTCCTATAATAACAATTTTTGCGTTTGTGGAGTTCGCTAATTTTTCGGTTGCTTCAATTCCTTTCCATTGTAAAAGCTGCGTGCTTATTCCACGTGCTACAATATCCTGAAAATCTGCTATACCTTTCGCTTCAATTCGTTTTCTATCTGCTTCTTGTTCTTCTCGTTTTAAGATAAACTCCATCCGCTGGCTTTCTTGTTCGGCTTTAAGTTTTTCTTCGATTGATGCGGTTAGACCTCCGGGCAATATAATTTGTCTCATTGGCGCTGATTCGATGGTGATGCCGCGCGGACCAACAAGTTTTTCAAGTTCGCTTTTGATTTCGTGTGCAAGCACTTCTCGTGAAGCGGTGTATAATGCCTTCGCCTCGTATTTTGCAGTTATACCCCTCACGACAGAACGGAATTGAGGTATTAAAATTATTTCCCCGTAATTCTCGCCAACCGATTTATAAATCTTGGATGCGTTATCGGGGTCAAGAGAATAAAGAAGACTTATTTCCAATTGAACACTTAATCCCTCTTTTGAAGGAACATTCATCATTTCTTTCAACTCTTGTGTCTTAATGGTAAAGTCAATAACCTTTGCCATCGGGTTAACAAAGTTAACCCCGGATTTAAGCGTGTTATCACTAACCATCCCTAGAAAATCTACAACACCGACTGTTCCAGCCGGCACAATAGTAAACATTTGTAAGAAAGCGATGATAAAACCGACAGCAATTCCTATCGTAGCAAATTTGGCTTCTTGTATCCTACCGTTCTTTTTGAGATTAAAATATGAAATAAGTGCTACCGCTATAATGATTAATGCAATTATGAATAACATGTTTCCTCCATTTAGTTGAAATACTTTAATAGAAGATAATTACTTAGAAATGAAATTGATAATTATTTTTTGATCGAAAAAATTTCTTTGACCGGCTATCCGAGGGGCTAAGTCCTTATTTCCTTTATGTGCCGTTAAAAATTGGATGTATTCCAACAGCATGCGATTTGCGTTTTATCATCGTTTATTTATGATAATTCTTTTTTATGTAAATATGGTAGATAAAAAAGCTGATAGATGTAGTAAATAAAATTATCCCTATAGAAATAATACCAAATTGAAATATTGATGATATAAAAATGCCTACCGATATTCCCATAAGCAGTAAAAACCATTTTAAAGAGTTGTGCTTAGCTTCAGTTTTGTCTGATAATAAAACTTGCTGAATAATTTCTTCGGTAGTGTCTTTTTCAATCATCTTATACTTTAATCGATTATCAAGGAGTGCCTTAACAAAAGACATTATTATTGCTGCTGCTGCCCAACCTACAAGAACAACTATTATTATTTCCAAATATTTGTCGGATATTAAATTGTTATTCGATCCAATTACTTCTTGCCGGGTATTACTTAAAACGCTGGTTAAATCACTAAGAATTAATAATGTATTCATCTTTTTACTCCTAAGTTATTTTCAACTTATAATGAGACATGAACCGAATAAATAAGTTGCATAAATTTATTTCGCGTTTATCATGTTTATCATTTTCTTGTGCCGGTAAAGAATTTCGATTGTGTATATCATCCCGATAATTAACGAAACCGATAAAATTATTATGGCAAATGAATCGACATCCTTTGTGATATATTCTAAAAAATTTGTTTCTACAACTACATAGTTTGCACATACTGTAATCACAGCAAACGATATTACTCCTAAAAGGAAAGAAATAATTAAATGCATTGATAATTTTACACGTGGTTTTTCGGCGATGACTTTTTCCATAACCATACCCGATAAATCAAAATCGAATGACGGACTATTAATGGATTTTATACTTCCGGCAATTGTTTTGTAGTTGACGATTTTGATTTTGCATTCTTCACAAGACTCAATATGGCTATTGATATCTTTATCAACCGTTGATTGGCCGAATAAAAATTCCTGGATTTCTTGATCGGTTAAGTGATTACTTTTCATAGGTCACCAGAATTGTATTTTTTTAGTAAGCTGTTTTTTAGAATCCGTCTTGCCCTGAACAAATAGTTTTTTATCGTTCCTTCCGGTAATTGTGTAATTGCTGCAATCTCTTCATAGCTCATTTCCTCATTATGAAATAGTGTGATAAGCGTTTTATATACCGGGGAAAGTTTATCAATTTCTTTTTCCAGGATTTGTTTTAATTCATCTCCTTGAATTTTCTTTTCAACCTGGTAGTACGACGATTCATTTCCAACATTAACATCAGATATGATTTGTTCATCGTCATCATAATCATTAAACTTATCGGAGATTGATTCCGGCTTCTTTTTACCTAGATAGTTGATACATGAATTATAGGCGATTTGAGCTATCCATGTAGAAAGTTTTGATTCGAATTTAAATCCATTGAGATTATTATATACTTTTAAATAAACATCTTGTGCAAGATCTTTACGATCGTCTTCGTTTCTAACCATTTTAAAAAGAATTTGGGCAACTAAGTTTTCAGTTGCTTTAATAATTAGGGAAAATGATTTTTTGTCGCCTTGCAAAATTTTATCGACAATTTCCCGTTCATTAGATATTCTTACCGGTTTACTCACTTTATATTAGACAGACATTAACTATGATTGTTGCAGATAAAATAAAGCAATTTTAAGTCCAAATCTGAAAATAACTGCAACATTTATTTTGTATTGCTGTCTTATTTGATAAACTATTAAGGATATATCATGAACTTGAAGTTAAAACGAATGAATACCGGTTATAAATTAATTTTATTAATCCCGATGTTTTTGGTTTGCAGCGGCATTTCAATTGCACAAGGAGCAGACACTAACCTTGGTGAGAAAGAAAAGAAGGAAATAATTACAAAAGCATTAGAGTTGATAGAAGAAAATTACGTCTTCCCGGAGAGATATGAGCAAATTGAAAAGGAGATAGAACAAAGATTATCCAAAAAAGAGTACAGCGCTTATGGTAACCATGAAGAGTTTTTAAAAAAGTTAAACCGGGACTTACAAACTATCGGTCGGGATCGTCACTTAAGAATTTCATATAGTCCGCCATTAGTTAAGCAGATAACAGAGGATAGAAAAAATGGAGGCAGCAGCTCGCCAGTTTTTACACCCGAACTATTAAACTGGATCAAATTTGAAAATTATGGTTTGAGGAAAGTGGAGAGACTAGAAGGTAATATCGGTTATTTCAAGTTTGATAGGTTCACCGATTTGGTATTAGCTAAAGAAAGTATTATCGGTGCCATGAATTTTATTGGAAATTCTTCGGCAATCATTATAGATCTAACGGATAATGGCGGTGGTGCTTCGGAAACTTCAGAGTTAATAGTAAATTATTTTCTGCCGGATGGACAGAAGCTCGGAGAAGTCAAATTCAGAAATAATCCGGTAGCAAAAGAAACTGTAGTAATGCCCGATCCTTCGGTCACGAAGATACCGGCTCAAGTCCCGGTCTATATTTTAGTGAGTAATAAAACAGCGTCAGCCGCAGAGGCGGTGTCGTATGTTTTGCAGCAATTCAAAAGGGCAAAAGTTGTTGGCGGACAAACAAGCGGAAAAGCTAACCCAGGCGAATTGTTTGTCGTGAATGACTCTTTGTATATGATGGTTCCAACCGGTTCATTTTCTGTACTGCCTACCGGTACAAATTGGGAAGGAAGCGGAGTAACACCGGATTTTGTAATTGATCCATTATTAGCTCTGCCGAAAGCAATTACCGAAATTTGTTCTTTGCTTGAACAGAACGATGAAAATAATGAACATAGAATTTTGTACCGATGGATTAACGATCAGTATTCTGCACAGCTTAACCCGGAAACACCCACACAAAATTTTGTTATTAGGATTACCGGTAATTATGATAATGGGGGAACGATTATTTACGAGAACGGGATAGTTTATTATGTAGGCAGTACCGGTGTAAAAAGAAAATTAACCTATATGAATAATAATATTTTTATGATTGAAGGGAGAAGTGATTATAGATTACGATTTCCATCCGATCAAGAATCGGTAAAATATTATGAGGTTCTTTGGTTTGACGGCACTTTTGAAAAAGTGAACAAGGTTAACTAACGAAAATTTTAATTTCATCCCGGCGTTTGTTATTTATAAGTATTTACCGATTTGATCAATTTAACCGGCTCTGCTTTTTTATTTGTGATTGTAATAGATGCAGACAATTTTTTCTTTACATGGTCAACAGCGCCGGTTTTGTTTGTAAATATTTCAGCTATTAAATCACCCTTTTTAATTTGCATTCCTATTTTTGGGTAAAAAATTATTCCGGCTTTTGGATCTATCTTGTCTTCCATTTCAAGCCGCCCGCCGCCAAGTTCTACTGAAGCGATTCCGATTTCGAATGAATCAATTTTGTTTACGTAACCGGGTTTATCGGCAAATATTTTCTCATGAATTTTTGATTTAGGATACTTATCTAAATTTTTAAGATAATAAGTATCTCCTCCTTGTAATTTCACAATCTCCAAAAACTTATTCAATGCTTTTCCGCTTGAGATCATTTCCTTAGCAATTTCAATTCCTTGGGGAATCGATTTAGCTTTGTTACCCAGGTGAATCATAGCACCGGAAAGATGTAAACTGAGTTCAAGAAGATCATCAACTTTTTCTCCTTGCAGTACTTTTATCGATTCATAAACTTCCAGCCAGTTACCGATGTAATTTCCAAGCGGTTGGTTCATATCTGTTATGTAGGTAATAACTTTTTTGTTAAATGCCCTTGCCGTATTGGTCAATGAATTTGCAAGAGCTGCCGAATCATCATAACTTTTCATAAATGCACCGGTACCGGTTTTAACATCAAGTACAAGTCCGTCAATTCCTTCGGCAAGTTTCTTGCTCATAATGCTTGCAGTAATAAATGGAATTGATTCGACTGTAGCGGTAACATCGCGTAGCGCATAAATTAATTTATCTGCCGGTGCAATTTCTTTTGTCTGTCCTATCAAAACCGCACCACACTTCTTTAAGATTGATTTATATTTAGAGAGATCAATGTTAGTTAGGAAACCCGGTATTGCCTCAAGTTTATCCAATGTTCCGCCGGTATGTCCTAAACCTCTGCCGCTAATCATTGGTACGTTTACCCCGGCAGCGGCAACAATTGGTGCAAGGATCAATGATGTTTTGTCACCAACACCGCCGGTTGAATGTTTATCGATTTTTTTCCCTTTAACCGATTTCAGATTTATAATCTTTCCGCTGTAAAGCATTGAGCGTGTAAGCCATGCAGTTTCTTTAGCATCAAATCCATTTAAGAATCCAGCCATTAAGAGCGCCGATATTTGATAGCTTGGTATTTTTCCCCGTGTATAGCGGAGTATCAAATAATTAATTTCTTCCTCCGTAAGTTGGAATCCATCTCGTTTTTTTCTGATTAATTCAACCGGGTTCATGTAAACTCCTACAATATGAAGAAATAGATTGATGTAATATCATCATAACTACATTGAATATCAGCACTAATTTCTATTAACTTTCAATAACAAAAATAAACCTTAACACAAAAGAGGTAACAATGTTCGATCCCAATTACAAATTTACAGTAGTTGACCGGTTTTTGAAATATGTAAAATTCGATACACAATCGGATGAGGAATCAAAGACTTTCCCAAGCGATCCAAAACAATTAGAACTCTCAAAAGCTTTGGTAAATGAATTAAAAGAAATTGGTATGCAAGAAGTTGAGATTGATGAATTCGGTTACGTTACTGCAACATTGCCTTCCAACACAAATAAAAATGTACCGGTAATCGGTTTTATTTCCCACGTAGATACTTCCCCGGCTGTAACCGGAAAAAATGTTAACCCGGTAATTCATAAAAATTATCAGGGTGGAGATATTGTTCTGCCGAACGATAAAGCTAAAGTTATTGATGCTGCCGGCAATCCCGAATTAAAAAGTATGATCGGTCAAGATATAATTACCACTGATGGTACAACATTACTCGGTGCGGATGATAAAGCCGGTATTGCCGAAATTATGGATGCAATGAATTATATGATAAAACATCCTCAAGTTAAACATGGTAAAGTATGTATCTGCTTTACACCCGATGAAGAAGTAGGACGCGGAACCGAAAAATTTAATGTTCAGAAATTTGGTGCTAAGTATGCATATACAATAGATGGATCAACACAAGGTGAAGTTGAAACCGAAACATTCAGCGCCGATGCCGTTGTGATAAAATTCAACGGGAAAAATGTTCATCCCGGTTACGCAAAAGGAAAAATGGTCAATTCAATTAAAGTTGCTGCCACTTTCTTAGAATTGCTTCCTAAGGAGAATTTATCGCCCGAAACGACTGACAAAAGAGAAGGGTATGTACACCCGACCTCGGTTAATGGAAATGAATCGCAGACAGTTGTAAAATTTATCATCCGCGATTTTGAAGCAGATAAATTGAAAGAGTATGAAAATTATTTGAAGTCGTTAGTTGAAACTGCGGTTGCAAGGCATCCCGGGTCATCGTATGAATTTGAAGTGATCGAGCAATACCGGAATATGAAATATGTGTTAGACCAGCATCCCGAAGTAGAAGCAAATGCAATTGAATCTTTGAACCGACTTGGAATCAAACCGATCAGATCATCGATACGAGGCGGTACAGATGGTTCGCGTTTAAGCTACATGGGCTTGCCGACACCAAATCTATTTGCCGGCGGTCATAATTTTCATGCTTACACGGAATATGTTTGTATTCAAGATATGGAAGCCTCGGTAAAAAATATAGTTACGCTGTCACAAGTTTGGGAAGAAAAATCATAAATTAATTTCGATAATAATTTAACGAACCCGTTCTAAATTTTTTTGGAACGGGTTTTTATTCTAAAGAAAGCCGATGCCGAACAAATTAAAAAATGCAGTAAATATTGCACTCGTAGTCAATTTATTTTTGTTTGTTATCAAAGCAGCGGTAGGCATAATTTCAAATTCTATTGCCGTTATATCCGAAGCACTCAATTCATTAACAGATATTATTTCATCGGTTGCAATTAAATATGCAATTAAGGTTTCGTCGAAGAAACCGGATTCCACGCATCAATTTGGTCATGGTGCCGCACAACCGATAGCGGCATTTATTGTTTCGGTCTTTGCTTTTGTTGTCGGGATCAACATTATAGAAGAATCGATTAAACGTATCATCGAGCCGCAATTTATAAAAACAATCCCCTCTGTTTACATTGTTTTAATCATTACCATTTTAATTAAAATTGTTCTGAACAGATACCAGTACCATGTAGGAAAAATTTTTAACAGTCCGGCTATTAAAGCTGCGGCAGTAGACAGCATGAATGATGTACTAGCATCATCTATTGCTCTTCTTGGAGTAATTGGTGCCGGGTTTGGGTTCCGCTTTGTTGATGGAATAGCCGGGATATTAGTAGCTATGTTTATTTTTAAAACCGGCTATGAAGTGGGAAAACAAAATATCGATTTCTTGATGGGGCATTCAGCCGATGACGAATTTGGTGATAAGATTAGAGAAATAACAATGAGCATTAAAGGGGTTAAAGGAATCAACGATTTGAGATCGCACTATGTTGGCGATAAATTTCATGTAGAAATACATATCGAAGTAGATAAAAATTTTTCCACTCAAATTTCACACGATATTGGTAACGATGTCCGCTTCACACTTGAAAGATTGGAAGAAGTTCAGAAAGTATTTGTTCATATAGACCCGGTTTAAAAAAGTCTTTAGTACTTAGTATTAAGTATTCAGATTAATAAGGCTAACAAAATGGAATTAAATAAACTCACCTTACATGCAGTACTTGAAAGAGCTGTCGAAAAATTTTCAGATAAACCTTCGGTTGATTTTTTTAACTCGCAGAAGCTGTCATTCAAAGAATTCAAACAAAAAGTTGAAACAATAAAAAGATTCCTGAAAGATGAAGGGATTATTTCCGGCGATAAAGTTGCAATATTAAGCGAAAACCAGCCGAACTGGGCAATAGCATTTTTTGCTATAACTACAATCGGTGCAATTGCGGTTCCTATTATGACGGAGTTTCATCAAACCGAAGTACACCACATAATACGTCACTCGGAAAGCAAAGCAATTTTTATTTCTGCAAAGTACTTCAACAAAATTGATGAGCTCACAAATGCCAATATCCAGACAAGAATTCTTTTAGATGATTTTTCTATCATTCCGCCTGAAACAAAAAATGATCTACTTAAACAAGTATTAACCGGTGGTATTAAAGAGTTTGCCAAGATTAAAGAAGCTGCATTGAAGTTCATTGGAATAATTCCGGACGAGGTAGAAGAAGATAATACAGCAGAGATACTTTACACATCGGGAACGACCGGGCACTCCAAGGGTGTTGTGCTTACACATAAAAATGTTGTGTCCGATGCAATATCAACATTGAGTTTTGTGGATTTGGGACCGACAGATAGAATGTTATCGATATTGCCATTATTTCATACTATAGAGTCAACACTTGGATTGATAACACCGTTTATTGCCGGTGCTGCAATCACCTATCTGGAAAAACCGCCAACTGCAGCAGTTCTTCTGCCGGCACTTGAGAAAGTTAAACCAACAGTTATGCTTGCAGTACCGCTGGTTATAGAAAAAATCTTCCGGATGAGAATCTTACCCGAAATCAATAAAAAATTTTTAGTGAGAAGTTTGTATAAAATTCCAACTGTAAGAAAGAAGTTACATAAAATAGCCGGTAAAAAATTATTGAAAACATTCGGCGGTGAGCTGCGTATGTTGTGTATTGGCGGTGCTGCTATTGCTGCGGATGTTGAAAGATTTTTGCAAGAAGCTGAATTCCCGTATGCAATCGGTTATGGATTGACCGAAACTTCTCCGCTTGTTACCGGCACCACACCTGAATATGTCCGTTTTCGTTCAGCCGGAAAAGTTATTCCGGGTGTTCAACTGAAAATTAATAATCCTGATCTAAAAACCGGTGAAGGTGAAATTCTTGTTAAAGGCGAAAATGTTATGAAAGGTTATTACAAAGATCCCGATAGAACCAAAGAAGTTTTTGATGAAGAGGGATGGTTCAAAACCGGCGATCTTGGTGTGATCGATGAGGACGGTTACGTGTTTATTAAAGGGAGATCAAAAAATGTAATCATTGGTTCAAACGGAAAAAATATTTACCCGGAAGAAATTGAATCGATAATAAATGAACAGCAGTATGTAATGGAATCTTTAGTTGTTGAAAGAGGAAAGGACCTGATAGCAAAAATTTATTTGAATTATGATGAGATAGATGCCGAATTTAATATTCAAAAAGGAAACGAAACACGGGCAAGGGAAGCGATTAATAAAATTATTAATGAACTGCACACACAAATTAATTTAAGGGTAAACACTTTTTCCAGGATTAATAAGATTATTGAACAGCGCGAACCGTTTGAAAAAACACCGACACAAAAAATCAAACGCTATCTCTATACTGAATAAGTCTGGATACTGGACTCGCCTCGCTTCCGCTGAGGCGGAGCGGGTACTTGATGCAAAATACTGGATAAAATAGTAATGGGCAGCCAGAACCTAGTATCAAGTTTGCCCAACGTCTTTTTTGGTGGAAATCAATTTAGAATTTTTGTTTGCATTTTTTTAGGAAGACTTTTAGCGACAAGTTCGTATGAATGATCTATCCATTTTGTAATTTCCTTCACCTGAATGCTGCCATCAAGTTCAATCGTATTCCAATGTTTTTTATTCATGTGATAACCCGGTTTAACTGCATCATATTGTTCGCGTAATTCGAGTGCAAATTCCGGATCGCATTTCAAGTTTATTGTATGGGGCGGAGTTAGATTAAGCAGACAAAACATTTTATTCATTACTTTAAATACAAGTGTATCTTCGTTAAATGGAAATCCTTCGGTAACGTGAGGTTTCCTTAAACAATAATTTCTAATTTTTTCAATGTCCATAATAATACCTCAAAGTTTTGTCTGGAAAATAGGATAATTTTTTTGAAACAAAACTATTATCTTGGTGTATCAGAATTCAAATTTAGAAAAGAAGTCACATGAAAAAATTGTTTGTCATATTAATTATAATTTCCGGTTTTGTTTTCGCCCAAAATCCCGGAAACGTTCTTAATAAAGATCATAAAATAGATACTGCAAAAGTTCTTTTACCCGATCAGGGTTATGAAAGAATTAACCAGGTTATAACACAGCTTTTATCAAGCTATCACTACCGTAAACAGAATCTTAACGATTCGTTATCATCTGTAATTTTTGATGAGTATATCAAGAATCTTGACCGCAACAAACTTTATTTTTTGGAAGCCGACGTTAAATCATTTGAGAAGTTCCGTTTCCAATTCGATGATTTCCTAAAAACCGGAAAACTTGATGCGGCTTTTGAAATTTTTAACCTATTCAAGAAAAGAATGAATGAAAGAATGGTCTATATTAATAAAAGACTGAATGAGGAGTTTGATTATACAGCAGATGAATCAGTTAAATTGGATCGTGAGGACGTGCCGTGGGCAAAAAATAATGATGAACTCGATGAATCCTGGCGATTACGTTTGAAAAATGATCTGCTTAATTTGATCTTATCCGGTAAAGAGTACAAAGCGGCAGCGGATCTGCTAACAAAGAGATATCAGAATTTTCATAAGATAATTTTACAATACGAAGCAGAGGATGTTTTTTCATTATACATGAATTCATTTACACAAGCTTACGATCCGCACACAGATTATTTTTCGCCACTTGCTTCGGATAATTTCAATATATCAATGAAACTCTCGCTGGAAGGTATCGGGGCTACATTGCGTACCGATAATGATTATACTGTTGTAAATACGATAATTCCGGGCGGACCGGCATTTAAAAGCGGTTTGATAAAAGAAGAAGATAAAATAGTTGCAGTTGCACAAGGAGAAGAAGGTGAGTTTGTTGATATTATCGGCTGGCGGCTTGATGACGCAATTCAACTGATACGCGGCAAAAAAGGAACTCTTGTTCGTTTGCAAATTCTGAAAGCAAGCGATGGAATTAATGCTGCACCTTCTGAAATAAAAATTGTCCGCGATGAAGTTAAGCTTGAAGAACAAGCTGCTAAAAGCGAGATATTGGATATCGAAGAAGATGGAGTCAGCTTTAAACTTGGTGTAATTAAATTACCATCTTTTTATACCGACTTTGAAGGACAACGGAGCGGTAAACCCGATTATAAAAGTACTACGAAAGATGTAAAAGAAATTTTGAAAAAATTTACTGATGAAAAAGTCGATGGTGTTATAGTTGATTTAAGAAATAATGGCGGTGGCTCTCTACAAGAAGCAATTCAACTTACCGGTTTATTTGTAAAGGAGGGACCGGTAGTACAAGTAAAGAATTCAGGTAATTTTGTTGAAGTAAACCGGGATCCGGATCCAACAATTTTATATGATGGTCCACTTGCTGTTTTAGTTAATCGATTCAGCGCCTCCGCCTCAGAAATTTTTTCTGCGGCAATTCAAGATTACGGACGCGGATTAATACTCGGGGATAATACATTTGGTAAGGGCACGGTTCAAAACTTAATTGATTTAAATCGTTCTATCCCGATTTCAAATAAAAAATTGGGACAGCTTAAACTTACGATTGCAAAGTTCTACAGAATTGATGGCGGAAGCACCCAGCATAAAGGTGTTGTACCTGATATACAACTCCCCTCAATTTATTCATCACATGAGTTCGGTGAAAGTTCAGAGAAGAGTGCTTTACCGTGGGATCAAATTCAACCGGCTCAGTTTAATAAATTTACCGACTTGCAAAAATTTGTACCAACATTAAAAAGCAAACATCGGGATAGAGTTAAAAATGACCCGGAATACCAGATGCTGATGGACGACATAGAAGAGTTCAATGAAAATCGCGATAAAAAAGAATTCTCTTTGAATGAAGAAGTCCGTAAAGAAGAACGTGATTTAGCCGAAGAAAGAAAAAAGAAAAGAGAAGAAGAGAAAGCAAAAATAACCGGGATAAAGATTGAAGATAAAAAAGAAGTCTCGGCCCAGGAAACAAAAGTAAGTGACTACGAATTGAAAGAGAGCGGAAGAATTTTAGCTGATATGATCCTGGCAAAAGTAGGTTGAACCCCACCTAACTCCTCCCCTTAAAATAAGGGGAGGACGAAGGATAATTCATATATTATGAAAACTAATGCAGTACGTATTCTTGAAGCACATAATATTTCTCACTCAACAATCGAATACAAATTTAACGAAGATGAAATTGATGCTGTTTCTGTTGCCAATAAAATTGGTGCTGAACCGGAAACTGTTTTCAAAACACTTGTTGCGCGGAATGAATCAAATGAAATTTTAGTTTTTGTTATTCCGGGTAATTGTGAGGTGAATCTAAAAAAAGCTGCTGCTGCATCCGGCAGTAAAAAAGTTGAAATGATCAAAGTAAAAGAGATACAGACACTAACCGGGTATATCCGCGGAGGATGCTCACCAATCGGGATGAAAAAATTGTATCCTACATTTATAGATGAAACCGCCCAACTTTTTGAACAAATTTTTGTTAGTGCCGGGGTTAGGGGAATGCAGTTAAAAATTTCCCCGGTTAATTTAATTTCGTTGATTAATGCGAGTTTCGCTGATTTAATTTGATCTGATTTTCATTTAAAACGGATTTTTTTTAGATTTAGCCCCGAAATTTTAGGAGTATTATAATGGCAAAACAACAATCATTCGGCGATAAAGCTAAGAAGAAAGTTCAGCAGACCGGTGTTAATGTTAAATTCATTAAAACTGTAAAAACGGCTAACGGTTCTTATAAATTTCACGAGAAATTTGTTAAGCTCGACGATGTGAACAAAGTTACAACGCTTAAGTAATTGAAAAACCACCGTTAACGGTGGTTTTTTATTTTACGGTACCCTAATCGCAAGTTTTTTTTACCTTACTTGACTTTCCCGAAGAAAATATTATTTTGTTGTTTGTAATAACACTCTAATTATCTCGCTTTTATTATCACGTTAGTTTTTCTGCATAAAATTTATAATTAATACTCATTTAATCATAAAACTAGAAGGAGAATTATCATGGGAAATACTATTTATAAAAGCTACACCCTTCGAAATTATGAAGAAATTAAACCGATCGAAAAATTGAACAAAGATGATAAAAATTCTATTGAGGTAGTTGGTAATGTTTTGCCGTTTAAAACAAATAATTATGTAATAGAAAATCTAATTGATTGGGGCAATATCCCATCTGATCCGATCTTTACACTTACTTTCCCTAGAAAGGAAATGCTGGTTTCCCAACATTATAATGTGATTAGTGACGCATTGAAAAATTCATTACCAAAGGAATCAATAACGGAATTGTCGAATAAAATTAGGTATGAGCTCAATCCCCATCCGGCCGGACAAAAATTCAATGTGCCCAATATAAACGGAATAGAATTACCGGGTATGCAGCACAAGTATAGGGAAACCGTTCTGTTTTTCCCGAGTCAAGGTCAAACGTGTCATGCATATTGTACATTCTGTTTCCGCTGGCCCCAATTTGTAGGTTTGCAAGAATTAAAATTTGCAATGAAAGAAAGCGACCTTTTATATCAATATTTGCAGCAGCACCGTGAAGTAACGGACGTATTATTCACGGGTGGTGATCCTATGATAATGAAAACAAAATTACTTTCTGCCTATATAGAACGGTTGCTTGATGACGAACTATACAATATTCAAACAATAAGAATTGGTACAAAGGCACTTGGATATTGGCCGTATCGTTTCACTACCGATGATGATGCAGAGGATTTAATCAGGTTATTTGAAAAGATAGTGCGCAAAGGAAAAAACCTGGCAATTATGGCACACTTCAATCACCCGGTGGAACTTTCAACAAATGCGGTTGCTGATGCTATTCGCATAATACGTTCTACCGGTACACAGATAAGGACACAATCGCCGGTATTAAAACATATAAATGATAAACCGGAGTTATGGGCAGAAATGTGGCGTAAGCAAGTCAATCATAACTGTATTCCATATTACATGTTTATTGCACGCGATACCGGTGCCCAGCATTTTTTTGGAATTCCACTTGTTGAAGCATGGAACATTTTTAGAAATGCTTATCAAAAAGTAAGCGGTGTTTGTAGAACAGTACGGGGCCCAAGCATGAGTTCAACACCCGGGAAAATTCAAGTGTTGGGAGTTAGTGATGCACGAGACGAAAAAGTTATTGTAATGAGATTTTTACAAGGGAGGGATCCTAATTGGATTGCACGGCCATTCTTTGCTCAATACGATGAAAAAGCAATTTGGCTTGATGAATTAAAACCGGCTTTTGGCGAAGAAAAATTTTTCTTCGAAGAAGAATTAGAAAATATTTTCCATGAACATGTCTACGATGATGAATCGGAGAACTTTGAATAAAATAAAAATGAGGTTGTCTCAAAGGTAAAATTTTTTAAAGAATAGCACACGGATAAAATTTGATTAAAACTGATTTACGCAGATTTTTTATTTGAATAATTACTTTTGAGATAACCTCATTAATTTTTGAGATGTTGTTTATATATTAATCCGATACCACCTCAATCGCCGGGTTAACTTCTCTGCGTAACAAATTTTCAATTGCTACCAATGTTCCGCGTATAGAACTCGGGCAGCTTCCGCACGCACCTTGATAACGGATTTTCAATGTCAAACCGCTGAGACCTCGCACTTCCAAACCGCCGCCATCGCCGGCAAGAGCCGGACGAACGCGCATGTCTAAAATTTCATTAATCTTTTTAAGTAATGCAGTCTCTTCCTCTTTGCTCACTTTTATTTCTTGTTCAGGCGGAATAAGTGATTTATCAAAATTTTTCATGAACTCAACGAACGGTCTTTGTATTTGTCCCCACTGAACTTTAGGATCTTTTTCGATTGTAATAAATTTATCCATGTAGAAAACTGAAACTACACCGTTTATTTCGAATACTCCTTTGGCAAGCGGATCGTTCTGTGCTTCTCCTTTGGATTGAAAACTTCTCGTTTCCCGATTTAATAATTTTTCATTCAGTATGAATTTTAATGCTTGCGGATTGGGTGTTAAATCCACGTCTTGAACTATTAGCATTGTTGCCTCCAACTCTTATCAATTTAACCGAAAATAATATCTCAAAGTTCAACATATTACAATCTTATAAAAAAATAGATTTCTACGCAAGACAAGAAC
The DNA here is from genome assembly GCA_020723165.1 of Melioribacter roseus. GTDB lineage: Bacteria > Bacteroidota > Ignavibacteria > Ignavibacteriales > Melioribacteraceae > DYJK01. Next base: position 19,494 of record DYJK01000047.1, read on the forward strand.
TGAATAAGTGCATAATGAATCCATCAAAACTCAAACTCCAGCTCCACCGGAATTGTTTGATCGGCAATGGTTAGTTCATCATCCACGGACATATAGCCGGAAAAGAATTTGCAAGTTAGGTAATATCTTTTACCTTTCTCGCCGCCGATGTGTTTATCTTTATTGATAATAAAATAAACATCAGCATCGTCATTATCACCTGAATTAGAAACGCCGGCAACATCCTTTCCGTTCACGGAAGAAATACTCTCAGTCTTCACAATTTTACCATCAACCTCTTTTTCATAAATCAATTCTTTACTGTCTGTGTGATAAGTGTAATACTCATTCATCCCTTCGTATTCTAATTTAATTGCATAAACGGTAAGCCAATCAAATGAAATGCTGTTTGTTAATAGTATATCAACCCTTAGATAATTATTATCGTAACAAGAGATCACACCGTAAATATCACATTCCTTGGGATCGTATTTATCATCCGAACCGTATGGCTCTTCGTTTGGCGAAACAATCCATTCATCGGCTGTATATGGCTCATAAACATCGCTAACTTTAGTTGAAGATAGGCGCGCAATATCTTGCGGATAGCTAATTGCTGCTGTAACTAAAATCAATAAAAGAGGGAGAAACAAATACATGGTTTTTTTCATTGTTCCACTCCATTAATAATTTTGATTTTAAGCACTAATACTACCCCCGGCAAAACATCATGTAACGTAAATATATGGATATAATTTTTGCTATGTAAAAAGATTATTTATTGAAATATCCGGCAGATAGGGTTCTATTAAATTTTTATTTTTTCTACTTATTATTTATTAAGAGTACAAATTCACCCTTAAGTTTTTTCGTTTCTACAATCTCCAGAATCTCTAACAGCGTTCCTCTATAAAATTTTTCCGACGGCAGTGTTAAATCGAAGGCAACAACAATCTCTATTTTTGGACTGAAAACTTTACTTATTTCGTTCAATATAGTTATTAAACGGTAAGGAGTTTCCATTAGTATGATGAGTTCCCTAATGCCTTTTAATTTCAGTAGTTCTTTTCTCCTCAAATCGGATTTGGGCGAAAGCCATCCGGCATAATAGAATTTATCGAATTTTAATCCCGAACCAACGAGTGCCGCCATTATTGAACTTGCACCGGGCACTGGGACAACCTCAATCTTTGCATTAATGCACATTTGAACAAGCTGTGTACCGGGATCGGAAAAAAGCGGGGTGCCGCAATCGGAAATTAATGCCGCAGATTTACCGTTCTTTATCTTCTGAAATATTTCTTGTGATGTTTCTTCTTCATTGTGCTCGTTTAAGGAGATTAGTTCTTTCGCAATTTGGAAATGTGCAAGTAATCTTCTTGCTTCTTTGTATTCTTCACAGATTATGAAATCAACTTCTTTGAGGGTGTTAATTGCACGGAGAGTTATATCATCGTAGTTGCCGATTGGTGTGGATACTATGAAAAGTTTGGAATTCATAAAAAATTTTCACGCAGAGTCCGCTAAGTTAAACACAGAGATCGCAAAGTAATTATCGCGTCTTTGTGTACTCTTTGCGTTCATTGCGTGAATTTATATCAGTTCTTTTAGTTTAACATTCAAATTTGATAACTCAACAATCTGTTTTTCATTTGTAGCGCGTAATTTCACTTCAACCTTTCCGTCTTTCAAATTCTTTTCTCCAGCAATTACTTGTACCGGCATTCCAAGCAAATCGGCATCGTTAAATTTGAACCCGGCACTTACATCAGTGCGGTCATCGAAAAGAACTTCGTAACCTTGTTTTTGCAGATCGTTATAAATTTTCTCACTTGCTTCTGTAACAGTTGCATTCTTCATATTCAAACCGATAAGTTGAATATCAAAAGGTGAGAGAGGTTTTTTCCAGATGATTCCTTTATCGTCATAATTTTGTTCTAAGTAGCAAGCAAAAATTCTTTCTACCCCAATGCCGTAACTTCCCATTACAATAGGATGTTCTTTGCCGTGTTCATCAAGATACATTACGCCAAGCGCTTCGGAATATTTTGTACCGAGTTTGAAAATGTGCCCGAGTTCAATTGCTTTGAATACTTCTAAAGTAGAATTACAGCGTGTACATTTTTCGCCGCTCTCTACCGTGCGCAGATCAAAATATTCTGTGCCGGGTACATCACGCTGCAAATCAATTCCGCCGATGTGGTAATCATTTTTGTTGGCACCGCTGTATAGATTGTTTGCATCCTTCAATAAATTATCGGCAATGATTCTATATTTAAATCCGATTGGTCCGATAGAGCCGGCATCAGCGCCAGAAATTTCTTTCAGTTCATCGGGATGGCAAGAACGAACATTTCCGCCAAGCACTGAACCGAGTTTTGACTCATTAACTTCATCATTACCAAGCATTAGCACCAGCACCGGGACACCATCATGCACGTAAACACGTGACTTTGCAGTCTCGTGCTCATCAATTTTCAAGAACTCGCACAGTTCATCTATCGATTTAACATTAGGAGTTGAAATTTCATACGGCGGTTTACTTTCATTATGTCTTTTTGCATTTGTAGAAACAGATTGAGCAACTTCTACGTTAGCAGCGTAACCGCACTTCTCGCAGTATGCAACTGTGTCTTCACCAGCATCACTCTTAACCATAAACTCTTCAGATTTACTTCCGCCCATAGCGCCGCTTGATGCACCAACTACAAAATATTTCAATCCGCATCTATCAAAAATTTTTCTGTATGCCTTATCGTGCAAATCGTAAGCTTTATCCAAATCTTCAAAACTTCTATCGAGCGTGTATGCATCTTTCATTATAAATTGTCTGCCCCGGATAACACCGCTTCTTGGCCGGGGTTCGTTTCTAAATTTAGTTTGTATTTGATACCAAATCTGCGGCATATCTTTGTATGAAACAACAGCGCCTTTTGCGTGATAAGCAACTATTTCCTCGTGTGTTGGTGCTAATACATATTCACGGTTCTTGATGTGAAAAAGAATATCGCCAAATGCTTCAACACGGCCGGTCTGTTCCCAAATTTCTTTTGGATTTAATGCCGGGTAATGAAATTCTTGTCCGCCGATTGCATTCATCTCTTCGCGGATGATATCCATAATTTTTCTGATAACTTTGTAGCCAAGCGGCAGCCATGTATAAATTCCGGCGGATAACTGCCGGACAAGTCCAGAGCGGATCATCAAAATATGGCTTGGTATTACTGCTTCTGCCGGTACTTCTTTCAATGTCGGGATAAAAGATTTACTGAGTCTCATCTAACTTTGTTTTTGTTGGAAAATTAAGGGCAAAGATAAGAAATGATGAATCTATATGGAAATTGAGATGCAAATTTATTGTTCTACATATTAATTGTTATTTTTGAATAAAGGTTAATGAGTTATAATATGACTTCAAGAAAAAATATTTCATCCGGTTCGCCATGGGAACCGGTTGTTGGTTTTTCACGAGCAGTAAAAGTTGGCAGCCAGGTTTTTGTTGCCGGTACGGTTTCCGTTGATGCTGAAGGAACAATCCACGGCATTGGCGATTATTACGAACAGACAAAATATATTTTCTTAAAAATTGAGAAGGCATTGAAAGAAGCCGGCGCTTCTTTGAATGATGTTGTTCGTACAAGAATGTTCGTAGTTGACATTAAAAATTGGGAAGCAGTTGCAAAAGCACATGCAGAATTTTTTAAGGATATCAGACCGGCGGCTACTATGGTTGAGATAAGCAAGCTGATTGATGATAGATGTCTTGTTGAAATTGAAGTTGATGCAGTAACTAATAATTAGACCTCCCCCATATCCCCCTCCTAACCCGCTCCGCCTTGCGGAGCGAGGCGAGCTAAGGAGGGGGAATTAAAGGGGGTGGTTATATGGGAAATACTTATGCAAACATTTGATCCCGTAACACAAGACCCGGCTGAGATTGATTCCGAATATCCGGCCTCTATGCTTCCGGTAATTTTTGAAAATCACGGCTCTAAACTTTTGGGAACAATGTTCCTCGCACAAGGAATTGGACCAAACCCGGTTATAATTTTACTGCATGGTTTTCCAGGGAACGAAGTTAATTACGATCTGGCACACGTTTTTAGACGGCAAGGATTCAATGTATTTGTGTTTCATTACCGCGGCTGCTGGGGTAGTGAAGGTGATTATTTGTGGGAGAACCTTTTGAATGATACTGAAGCTGCTATTCAATTCATGCAGACGGAATATTCACGCGAAAAATTCCGTGTTGACGGAAACAAAATTATTTTGATTGGCCACAGCATGGGCGGGTTTTCAGCACTATACAATTCGATCTATCACCATGAAATTAAACATATTGTTACGATGGGTGAATTCAATTGCGGTTCGTTCGGGGAAATTCTTAATATCAACAACGCTATTTTCAATTACAGTGTTGAAGTTATGCAGCCGGCAATAACTTTTATCAAGAATACTACCGCCGAAAGTTTGTTGAAGGAATGTATAAAGAATAAAAAAGAATGGAATCTTCTAAACCATCTCGAAAAACTTAGAGAGAAAAATTTATTATTGGTCGGCGCAAAGTACGATAATATCGCACCGCTCGAACTTCACCACATTCCTTTTGTTGGTGCACTTAGATTATTGAAAGCAAAAAAAGTTGAAGACCACATTTTAACTTGCGGTCATTCATTTTCGGATAAAAGAATTGAACTCGCAAGATTGATTTCGAATTGGCTGCAAAAAGTTAAATGGTAAAACAAGAGTAAGAATATGGATAACAAAAAACATTTTGGAGATATGCCGAAGGATGAGTTTAAAAAATACGGGTACCAGCTAATTGATTGGATTGCCGATTACCTTGATAATGTTGAAACTTGTCCCGTACTGCCAAACATTAAACCGGGAGAGATCAAGTCAAAACTTCCGCAATCGGCTCCGCAAAAAGGGGAGAGTTTAAATAATGCAATTGAAGATTTAGATAAATTGATTTTACCCGGGATGAATCATTGGCAGCAT
>DYJK01000048.1 GCA_020723165.1 Melioribacter roseus
TTAATGCGGAGCCGATAGTTACAAATATCTCCCGTGGATCGGTTATTAAATTTGTACCGGGAATAAGTAAATGAAAATCTGCAAGAACAATTAAATACGCTGTCAATCCGAATAAAATGGCAGCAGAAATATTTTTTTTGTTTAAAAATATTTTTAATTCCGTGGTAAAATTGCCCATACCTTTTCCACTTATACTGGCAGTGATCTTTTGTTAGAAAGAATCACATAAAATGTTTGAGTCGTAAATTCAATTAGTATATCAAAGCCGTAAGAATCTTATCAAATGTAGCATTTAAAAAAATCACAATCATTCTATTGTTGTAACAGCATTAGTAAGGTGGGCAATTTTCATGCTATGCACTTTGTTGACAGATGATTAATCCGGCATTGTTCGTTATTAATAAAACTCTTAAAAAGCCAATAAATATTGACTGTTAAATCATTTTAAAATTGTTTTTGTTGATCAAGAACTTTTCAGTTCAGCGTAACGAAAATTATCTGCCTATTATTAGCCAATAGTTAATTATTCTTCAAGGTCTATCATACGATCGAAAAAATAATTAGAAATTCGGTTATAAATGTCCATATAAACTATTATCAGCTTGGTTCGATAATTGTCTTAGGTTGAGAAGTAGTTTTAAAATTAATACAAAAATAATAGGTGAATGATGACGAGTATAGAAACAATGAAAAAGGAAAGTAGCCAGTTACTTCAGCTTGTAAGTTTTATGATAGGAGATGAAGAATACGGTGTTGATATCCTCCTTGTTCAAGAAATAATCCGTATGCTTCAAGTAACCAAAGTACCCAATGCACCTGATTATGTAGATGGAGTGATAAATTTAAGAGGAAGGATAATCCCGGTAATAGATTTGAGATGTAAGTTAGGAATAGAGAGGAAAGAACATGATAAGAACACACGTATAGTAGTAGTAGAGGTAAGCGGCAAGACAGTAGGATTTATAGTAGATGCGGTGACGGAGGTATTACGAATCCCTGAGAGTATAACGGAAGCGCCGCCTGAAATAGTAACGGGAGTAAATTCAGAATATATAAAAGCAGTGGGTAAGTTAGAAGATCGACTCTTAATACTGATCGATATTGAAAAGATTCTTACAACTTCCGAACATCAACAATTAGAGGAGATTAAATAATTTTTTAATCAGTTAATGGAATAGTGCTCTTATTATCTTATGGAGAGAAGATAATGATGAAGACAAAAATATTTGTCGTATCCGCTTTTTTATTATTAAGTGGAAGTCTTTATTGCCAAAATGAAAATGTTGAAAACATCAATATCAAATTTGGCGGTTATGTTAATTGGACTGCAATTTATGATTCACGTCAAACAGTAAGTTTGCGCGAAGGACACTTCTTACTTTTTCCCTCAAATCAATTACTTGATTCGTTTGGTAACGATATTAATGCTAAAGCAAATTTTAATATCTTATCGATCCAGACAAGGTTGAACGGAAAGATTGAAGGTCCAACAACACTTGGTGCAAAAACATCGGGTATGATTGAAGCGGAATTTTTTGGTACATCCGAAGGTGATGTTAACGGACTACGGCTTCGTCATGCATATATTAATTTTGATTGGGGGAGTACCTCACTGCTAATTGGGCAAACCTGGCATCCGATGTTTATCACCGAGGCTTTTCCTCAAGTAATATCGTTCAATACCGGTGTTCCGTTTCAACCTTTTGCAAGAAATCCTCAGATTAGATTTACACAAAATTTCGGAAACATAAATCTAATCGCGGTATTTCTTACTCAAAGAGATTTTACAAGTAGCGGACCCCAGGGATTCAGTTCAGTTTACATGAGAAATTCTGCTCTGCCCGAAAGCCATCTTCAAGTTCAGTTTAAAACTACTGATTTAATTGTAGGTACCGGGATTGATTTAAAGACCTTAACACCCCGTCTTGAAACTGAAAAGAAAATAATGACTGACGAAGAAATAAAAAGTCTTTCAGGTTTGTTATATGTTAAGTATTCATCAGGTGTTTTTAATGTTATTGCTGAGGGTGTCTATGGAGAAAATTTGACAGATCTATTAATGCTTGGCGGTTATGCTGTTTCCAAAAGAGATTCAACTACCGGTATTGAAAAATATACTAACCTAAAAGCATATTCATTATGGTTTGATCTAACCTACGGAAAAGAACTGCAAGCCGGGTTATTCTTTGGATTTTCAAAAAACCTCGGTTCTTCAGATAGAATAATAGATAAAATTTACTCGAGAGCTGAAAATATTTCTGAACTGCTTCGTTTATCGCCAAGGGTGCAATTTACAGCCGGTAAATTGAGATTTGCAGCCGAACTGGAATATTCACAAGCACTATATGGAAAACCGGATTCTTACGGTAAAATAAATTCTGCAACTGATGTAGATAACATACGTTTATTGATAGGTACTTTTTTCTTTTTTTAATATTTATTAATTAAAGGTGAAATCATGAAGTATAAAAAAGTAAAAGACTGGCAATTGGCGACAAAAATTTTATTGTTGCTTGTGTTATCGTTAATTCCATTGTTAGCACTTATTCTTTTTTACCTATTGCCTACAATGGAAGAACGGCTTTACGAAGAGAAAGGAGATGCTACAAAAAAAGCTGTGGAAACCGCAAGCTCCGTATTAGCCGAATTTGATTCCAAGGTAAATCAAGGAATTTTAACTCAAGCTGAAGCCCAGCAACAAGCGCTTACGATTATAAAATCAATGCGTTATAACGGTGAAGAATATTTTTGGATTAACGACATGGAACCCAAGATGATAATGCATCCCTTTAAACCGGAACTGAACGGAGCAGATCTTTCTGGGAATGAAGATCCGAACGGCAAACGTATTTTTATGGAAATGGTGAACACATGTAAAAATAATGGAGACGGGTTTGTTAGTTATATGTGGCCCAAAGCCGGTTCAAATGAACCACTGCCAAAAATATCTTATGTAAAACTATTCAATAAGTGGGGATGGATTCTAGGAAGCGGTATATATGTCGATGATGTTGAAAAAGAAATTTCCGCATTAAAACTTAAGCTAGCTTTTATTCCCGCTGTGCTGTTATTAGTAGTCTTGATATCTGGCTTTGTATTTTCAAAAAAAATAACGATACCCCTAATTAGTCTTAAAGAAGCGGTAGATAAAATTGCTGCTGGCGATCTTAATGTTTCTGTCGAAAACAATACACATGATGAAGTTGGCGTTCTCGGTCATGCATTTAACAAGATGGCAAATAAACTTGCTCAACAAACTTCCGATATCCAGGGATTACCGGCGGTAGTTATGAGTATAGATAAAGAGTTCAATATTAATTATGTAAATAAAATGGCCGCAGATCTTCTTGGAAAAGATGCTAACATGTTGATCGGTAAAAAATGCTATGATCAATTTAAAACCGATCAATGTAAAACAGAAAACTGTGCATGCTTTATTGCCATGAAAAACAATTCAGTTAAAACTCAGGAAACCATTGCTAGGCCTCACGGTCAAGGAATTCCAATTCAATATACTGGCAGACCTACTTACGATAAACAAGGTAATATAAACGGGGCGATAGAATTTGTTGTTGACATTACAAAGATAAAAGATCAAGAAAAATATCTCGATGAGAATGTTAAAAAGCTTCTGGTAGAAATGGATAAATTCGCTGCTGGTGATTTAACTGCCAACCTTGAAGTAAAAAACACGGATGATGTAATTGGAAAACTCTTTAACGGATTTAATTCAGTAGTTGAAAACATAAAAGAGATCATCATCAATGTAACCGGTGCTATTCAAGCTACTGCAAGTGCCGCAAATGAAATATCATCTTCAACAGAACAAATGGCAGCCGGATCACAAGAACAGAGTGCACAGACTACTGAAATTGCAAGTGCCATTGAAGAAATGACCAAAACAATTTATGAAACTTCAAAAAATGCTGGCGAAGCTTCTAAGAATGCAAAAACTTCAAGCAGTCAAGCTCAATCAGGTGTACAAAAAATTAAAGAATCAGTGATTGGAATGGATCGTATAACAGAATCTGCAAAATCAACCGGTGCAATTATCGGTTCCCTTGCAAATAAAACTGATCAAATAGGTGAGATTGCACAAGTTATTGATGATATAGCTGATCAAACAAATTTGCTTGCACTAAATGCTGCAATTGAAGCCGCAAGAGCCGGAGAGCAAGGAAGAGGTTTTGCTGTTGTTGCCGATGAAGTAAGAAAATTAGCAGAGAGAACTACAAAAGCAACAAAAGAAATTGCCGATACAATAAAAGCAATTCAAAAAGAAGCTAAAGAAGCCGATAATTCGATGGTTCAAGCGCGTGAATCGGTTGGCAACGGGATTGATTTAACTAAACAAGTTGAAGAAGTTCTTCTTAGTATTTTTGATAGTGTACAAAATTTATCCGGGCAAATTGACCAGGTAGCTGTTGCAAGTGAAGAACAAAGTTCTGCAAGTGAACAAATAAGCAAAAACATCGAAGCCATCAGCAGCGTTGCACATGAATCGGCAAGCGGCATTCAACAAGTTGCGCGTGCTGCTGAAGATCTAAACCAGTTAACTGTTAATTTGCAAAATATTATTTCAAGATTTACCATATCAAATAATTTATCTTCTTATTCTGTTAGAAAGAATGGTAAACTTGTTATGGCTTAAAACCGTTTTCAACGGGAATGAATTGCTTCATTCCCGTTTTTCCTAAGAAATTATTTACTTCCACAACATCCCTCACTTTTTATAGCACATCAAGGACAAAATTCCTAATGCTAATACTTCAACAAATTTCAATTTCATTCGATAATAAGTCAGCGGCTTTAATTCATTGCTAAATTAAAATTTATCGTATGTAATAATACAGTATCCCGTATTGTAGAAAAGATTTGTTGGTTCTATCATAATTAATTAAGAATAGTTTTAATTGTGAGGTTAAACCATGACGAGTATAGAAACAATGAAAAAGGAAAGCAGCCAGTTACTTCAGCTTGTGAGTTTTATGATAGGAGATGAAGAATACGGTGTTGATATCCTCCTTGTTCAAGAAATAATCCGTATGCTTCAAGTAACCAAAGTACCCAATGCACCTGATTATGTAGATGGAGTGATAAATTTAAGAGGAAGGATAATCCCGGTAATAGATTTGAGATGTAAGTTAGGAATAGAGAGGAAAGAACATGATAAGAACACACGTATAGTAGTAGTAGAGGTAAGCGGCAAGACAGTAGGATTTATAGTAGATGCGGTGACGGAGGTATTACGAATCCCTGAGAGTATAACGGAAGCGCCGCCTGAAATAGTAACGGGAGTAAATTCAGAATATATAAAAGCAGTAGGTAAGTTAGAGGATCGATTATTGATACTTGTGGATATCGAAAAAATGTTAGCCGCATCAGAAAAAATTGAAATTCAAGAAGCAGCACAATGAAAAAATATAAAACAAAAATAAAAGAATATTGCACTATTGTGCTTTCACTTTTCGTTCTTTTATTTCTAACAAATATAATTTTGCAAATTTCAGGCATACCAGGTTCAAAATTATTGATACCGGATGCCGGGACGATTTCAAAATATTACTTTGAGGGTGAATCCTCGCTATCTGTTAAAGAAAATTGGGATTATAATTTTTCTTTCAGAATTGAAACTAATGGATTTACTACATACAAAGACTTAATTCAAACCTCCGAACCTTTAATCAAACCGATCTAGTAGCACGCTCCTTACGAACCTTTCTTTTCCAGGAATGTAAGTTAATGTATGGCATAGAAATGTCAACAAAGACACAACAACAAGGAGTGTTTGTTCTATAACATTCTAAAGGAGGGTTAAAATGAACTTACTATTGAAACAAAAGATCAGTACAAAATTGATAATTAGTTTTTTAATTGTCGCACTTCTCGCCGGTATCGTTGGATTTTTTGGATTGACTGGAATGTCATCTATGATGGAAAGACATAAGAAAATGTACTTGAATAATTTTATCGGACTTGAACACCTTGCAACTATTAATTCTGCTATCTTAACAGCAAGAGGTGATATTAGATCGGCGATAGATACAAAATTGTCGGCAAAAAGATCGAAGTTTATAAAAAGTATTAGAACAAACTCGAAAATAGCTGACAATGCCGCCTCACTTTATGCACAGAAAGAACTTAACGGTGAGTATAAAATATTGTTTGATGAATTCCAGCAAAACTGGGGTGAATACAAAAATATCAGGGAAGAAGTTATCCGTTTAATATTATCATTCTCGGATGAACAAGCACAAGATATTCTTTCAAGTACTGCACGAGAATATCTTTCCAGGTCCAGAGAAGCGCTGGATAAATTAATTAATGTTAGTGTTGAAGAAGCAGCAATAATTGATAAAGAAATAGATTCTTATTCATCAAACGCACGCTTGTTAGTATTTATAGTTATGATTATGTCGGTTGTTACTGCTCTTGGCTTAGGATTTTTCATATCAAAATTAATCAGTAACCCGATAAATGAACTAGTAAGGGCAACACAACGAATAATACATGGCGAAATAGATGTTATGGTAGAAGTAAAAACTAAGGATGAAACCGGTAAGCTTGCTGAGAATTTTAATTTAATGGTAGAAAAAATTTCACAACACCTTCAATATCTAGACATTTTGCCTACGCCGGTTATGTTAATTGATACTGCATTTAACATCCAGTATATGAACAAAAGCGGCGCTGAACTATTGGGAAAAAATCGAACAGAAATAATTGGACAAAAATGTTACGATAATTTTAAGACCGGGGATTGTAAAACCGATAAATGTTCGTGCGCACAAGCTATGAAACATAATTTCATTAAAACAGAAGAAACTATTGCTAATCCAAATGGAAAATCTTTGCCTATAATATATACTGGTGCACCGTTAAAAGATAAATACGGAAAGAATATAGGTGCTCTGGAATATGTTGTAGATGTATCTGAAATAAAAAACTTGCAGAATTATATAACTAATAAGACAAAAGAAATGCTTGTAGAAATGGACAAATTTGCAGAAGGTGATTTAACCGTCTCGTTACCGATTGGTAAGGATGATGATATAGGAAAACTTTTTAAGGGTTTTAATATATCTGTAAAAAATTTCGCTGAATTAATTCATAGTGTCATCGAAAATGTACAAGTAGCAGCAAGTGCGGCAACACAAATTTCTGCTTCTGCCGAACAGATGGCTGCCGGCGCTCAAGAACAATCATCGCAAGCAAACGAAGTTGCCTCCGCAATAGAAGAAATGACAAAAACAATTATTGAAACATCAAAGAATGCAGCCGATGCTTCCAAAAACGCAAAGGTATCAAGCGAACAAGCTAATACCGGTGTCGTTAAAATTAAAGAAACAAAATATGGCATGGATAAAATAACTGCTTCTGCAGAACATACGGGTAAAATTATTGGAACACTCGTTAATAAGACTGATCAAATTGGCGAGATAACACAAGTAATAGACGATATTGCCGATCAAACAAATTTGCTTGCACTTAATGCGGCAATTGAAGCAGCAAGAGCCGGTGAACAAGGAAGAGGTTTTGCTGTTGTTGCAGATGAAGTTCGTAAACTTGCAGAAAGAACTACTAAAGCTACCAAAGAGATTGCTGAAACTATCAGGGCAATTCAGAAAGAAGCTAAGGAAGCCGATTCGGCAATGACTGATGCGAGCGAATCAGTAGCAAGCGGTATTGAACTTACTGGTCAGGTTGAATTAGTATTGAGTAGAATCTTAGAAAGTGTTAAGGATGTTTCGTATCAAATTGACCGGGTTGCTTCGGCAAGCGAAGAACAAAGTTCGGCAAGTGAACAAATAACTAAAAATGTTGAGGCAATTAATACTGTTACTCAAGAATCTGCATCGGGTATACAACAAATTGCCGGTGCCGCAGAAAATTTGAATAAATTGACAATTAATCTTCAAAATCTTGTATCTAAATTCAAAATAGATAATTCTAAAAGTGCTTTTTACGTTCGCACTAACGGAAAATTGATAACTAATTAATAACCGGGGTTGTCTCAAAAGTAAAATTTTATAAAGAATAGCACACGGATAAAATCTGATTAAAACAGATTTACGCAGATTTTTTATTTGAATAATTACTTTTGAGACAACCCCTAAACCTTGTTTTTTCATCTCGATAGAAGGTTTCCTATCCTAAAATTTTGTTAATCGTACAAAAAGCTATAATAATTATTCAACAAAAGGTCATCCTTTTCGATAATAATGTAGTAAATCTTAACTATGTGCTTTAAGGTGCTTGATAAACCGGGATCAAGACTTATGTGCATTTATAAATGGATTTAATGAGGATTCAATTTGGCTAATGAGTTTAGACATGAGGTAAAACAACCAAAAAGAAAAATTGGAATCAGTTAATTATTTAATAAATCAATTTTAATAAAGGAGAACCAAATATGAAAAAACTAATATTGGGTCTATTTCTTCTAAATGGATTTGTCCTTGGTTCTTCCGGTGATGAACTATTTTATTTTTCCGGGGGAGAAGAAGAATACCTCGCATTTGCGGAAGTAATGCCGGAACCGGCAAACGGACTGGCTGCACTTATGAAAAAAATTTCATATCCGCCTATAGCTAGAAGTGCACGTTTAGAAGGGAAGGTAATAGCAATTGCTTATGTTAATGAAAACGGCGGCGTTGATGATGTTAAGATAGTAAGGGGACTTGAAGGAGGATGCAGTGAAGAAGTTGAAAAAGTTTTGAGAGAAAGTAAATTCAAACCCGGGATGAAAGAAGGGAAAGCCGTTAAAGTGAAATTAACAATGTCATTTGTTTTTAAACTGTAAATAATAATTTTATTAACAAAACTACTGACGTGTCATGAAAAATTTTAATGATATTAAGTTCAAAACCAAACTAAGGTTATCTTACATCTTATTAGGTGCAATTTGTACCGTAGTTATTATTAATGATATGATACAAATGTTCAGGATTGATAAGGTTAAGACGGAAATTTATAATGAATACATTAGCCCCTCTAATAAGGTAGATGAAATCTATCGCAAATTTGGGATCCTTCAGAATACCCTTCTTAAATTTTCCATCCCAAGTTTTCAAAATGAATTTGAAGCAAATCTTAATATATTAACCGGCACAAAAGAATCGATCGATAAATCTTTAGAACAGTTGAATAACACCTATCAGCAGACTGAAATTGAAACGTACCTCAAATCAATTAACTCAAGCTGGACAGATTATAAGGTTTTAGTTATTGACGGAACAATCAGCGCCGCTGCAATAAAAGATTTTGAAATAGCCGCCGAGGTTGCCACAACATCGGGTGAGGAGATTGGAAAACAATTAGGTTCTAATTTTGAAGAAATGAAAAAATTCTTTGCTGATAAAGGTGAATTATTAAACGCTGATTTATCCGACATAATTTCCAATACGAGAATTATCAGCGTGGTGGTGATGATTATAGGTTCTTTACTATTCTTATTTGCATTCGTGAAGATTGCAAACACACTTACACAGCCGATAGAAAAACTGAAACAAGTTGTTACAAAATATTCTGTTGGCGACTTTGAAGAAGAAATTAATACAACTTCTAAAGATGAATTCGGCGAACTTTCGCAGTTACTGGAACAAATGAGAGTTGCCCAGCATAATAAAATTGAAGCAGCTAATGAAATTTCCAAGGGAAATCTCGATCTGCAGATCAACGTTCTTTCCGAAAAAGATATGTTATCAAAGAGCTTCGTTGTAGTTGTTGAAAATCTTAACAACCTGATATTTGAACTAAAACTTGTTACAGATGAGATTATAAACGGTAAACTATCTATGCGCGGTAATCCGGATAAATTTTATGGCGCTTACAAAGAAATCGTGATAGGCGTAAACTCTACTTTGGACGCATTGTTCATGCCGATAAAAGAAGGTGTTGAAGTTTTGGGTGATATGGCAAAAGGCAATTTTACTGCTCGCGTTAATGGTGTTTATAAGGGTGATCACAGAATGATTGCCGATAGTATAAACTCGCTTGGAGATGCCCTTGTAGATGTACTAAATAACATAAGCGAAATGGTAAATCTAACTGCTTCGATAAGCGAACAGATTTCCTCATCAACCGAAGAGATGGCTGCCGGTGCTCAGCAGCAAAGTGTACAATCGGTTGAGGTTGCTTCCACTGTTGAAGAAATGACGAAGACAATTATGGATACTTCGAGGAACGCTTCGAGAGCTGCTGATGCTTCTAAGAAAGCCGGGGAAGTTGCACGTGAAGGTGGAAGTGTTGTTGAAAAAACAGTGAACGGGATGAATCGTATTGCGGCTTTTGTAGAAAAAGCTTCGGAAAAAATTCAAGCTCTGGGTAAGAACAGTGAACAAATTGGCGAAATTGTTCAAGTGATAGATGATATTGCAAATCAAACTAATCTTTTAGCTTTGAATGCTGCTATTGAAGCTGCAAGAGCCGGTGAACAAGGAAGAGGTTTTGCTGTTGTTGCCGATGAAGTAAGAAAATTAGCAGAAAGGACGACTAAGGCAACAAAAGAAATTTCCGATATGATCAAACGGATTCAAAATGTAACGGATAATGTTGTAGATTCCATGAAAGAAGGAAGTACCGAGGTTGATGCCGGGAAGTCTTTTGCACAAAAAGCCGGTGAATCACTTAAACAGATAATACATGCATCGGATGAAGTTCTTGATGTTGTTGCCCAGGTTGCTTCTGCAAGCGAAGAACAAAGCGCTACAAGTGAACTTATCAGCAAAAACGTGGAATCGATAAGTAAGGTTACAAATGAAAGTGCAACCGGTATCCAACAAATTGCAAGCGCTGCCGATGAACTGAATAAAATGACCGCTAATCTAAAAGGTGTTATTTCACGTTTCAGGTTTATTAATACAAACCAGAAAAAAGAAAAACTTCATCCAAAAGAGAAAGTTTTAGCTTGATGTGAACAACACGTCGTTTGTTAAGCCCGCTAATTAGCGGGCTTATCTTTTTTACTCCTCAATTATATTATTAAAATGATAAATCTTTATTAGGATTATAAATATCATTTGTTGTATTCGACCAAAATAATCTTAATTAAGTGACGCAATCAAAAATTGTTTACTACAAATTCTTCTGGCATAATTTCTGCGTAATAATTTTGCTTCGGAATACTAATAAAATACAGCAATGAAAAAAAATTCCTTTGTGTTAAAATTCTTTCTTCTACTAAATTTTTTTGCAATTACCGTTTTAGCTCAATCACGGATTAATTATAATAATCAAGATTTGTTTTTAAGCGGATCAAATGTTGCATGGGTAGATTTCTCAACAGATATTGGTCCCGGCATAACAAACCTGACTGCTTTTCAAAATTACTTTAGTTCCATTTCACAAGCCGGGGGTAACTCTATCCGTTTTTGGCTTCATACAACCGGTACAAGCACTCCGCAGTTTGATGCCAATGGTTTTGTTATTGGACCCGGTCAAGGTACAATTAACGACCTGAAACAAATACTTGATTTGGCCTGGCAGAATAATCTCGGTATGATCTTATCTCTTTGGTCATTCGATATGATGCGAAATACGATGAGCCAGACATATCTAAATAGAAACAGATTAATGTTGACAGATACACTTTACACAAGGAGTTATATCGAAAATTCTCTTTTACCAATGATTAGGGAATTAAAAGATCACCCGGCAATAATATGCTGGGAAGTTTTCAATGAGCCCGAAGGTATGAGTACTGAATTTGGATGGTCCAGTATTACTACCGCTGATGTTGATATGTTCTACATTCAAAGGTTCATTAACCTTGTTGCCGGCGCAATCCACAAAGAAGATCCCGATGCTAAAGTTACTAATGGTTCGTGGGGATTTCCGGCGGCTACGGATGTAACAACTATCGGAAAAATTTCTGCACAAGATTATTTCTCAAAATTATCAGCAGAACAAAAGATAGAACTTGAAACTTTTTTTGAATCAAAATACGGTGTACAACTAAGCACCGATCAAATTGCACAAAATTTTTATAATCTTTTAGCGGCTAACAAAAATTATTATAGAGATGATAGACTAATACAAGCCGGGGGCGATCCACTAGGCACATTAGATTTTTATACAGTTCATTATTACGATTGGGCCGGTGTTGCTATGTCTCCGTTTCATAATCCGTATTCCTACTGGAATTTAGATAAGGAGTTAGCGATAGCAGAATTTTATGTTCAGGATACATTTAGTAAAAATGATGAAGACCTTTACAAAATACTAATTGAATCAGGTTATGCCGGTGCATTGGATTGGGGCTGGGATAACAGTACATACAGCAATCGTGCAAAACAAAACATGAAATATTTGTATGCAAATTATCCCTATGATGTTGTATTGAATCCTAAAACCGGTGTAATCTATTCTTTCACAGCTTCGGAAAATGTAATCGAAAAAGGTGATACTATATTGTTGAAATGGAAAACAGCAATTGGAAGTAGTGTAGCATTGAACAATCTTCCGGTCGATTACCAGGGTGAGATGATAGTTAACCCAACACAAACTACATTCTATACTTTACAAACTTTTGGTGAAATACCATCAACATTAATATTATTTGTAGAAGTACTGCCATCGGGAAAGATAACATACTTTAAAATTAATTCTA
The DNA here is from genome assembly GCA_020723165.1 of Melioribacter roseus. Taxonomy (GTDB): domain Bacteria; phylum Bacteroidota; class Ignavibacteria; order Ignavibacteriales; family Melioribacteraceae; genus DYJK01. The sequence continues at coordinate 12,611 of DYJK01000048.1, forward strand.
CTGCTGTTGGTTCGGGTGAAAGCACAACAATAACATGGGAAACGAGCAGAGGATCATTGGTGACTTTGAATAACGAACCGGTTGATGAAGATGGGTCTGCTGAAGTTTATCCTACAGACAATCCGACGAAATACAAATTGCTGGCAACCGGGGAAGTCGTTGATTCGGCAGTTGTTTATGTTTCTATTGTTCCGGCAAACCAGGTTAATAGAGCTTTAAATAAAATTGTTTCAGCATCAACTTCCGAACAAGACCTTGGGCATGAGTTACCGGCTTATGCCATAGATGGTTTGTTGAATACCTCATGGTTTAGTGAGAATGCTGATGCACAATGGATTGAAATTGATTTAGGCAGTGAATTCATTGTTGAAAAGATAAATTTAGTTTGGGATTACGGTTACGCCCAAAGTTATCGCATCGGAATAAGTTCGGATAAGATCAGTTATAAATTGGTTAAACAGAATATTGATGGTAAAGGTGGTACCGAAGTATTTGAGAATTTGAACAGCAAAGGTAGGTATTTGAAAATAATGCTCGATAAGCGGGCAACTCTGTATGGATTTTCCTTTAAGGAAATTGAAATATATGGTATTCCAAATCCTTCCAGTGTTGACGAAATTGCAAATGAAATACCCTCTCAATTTATTTTGGAGCAAAACTATCCTAATCCATTTAATCCAACAACAACAATTGAATATACAATACCGACCCCACCCTCTGTCCCTCCCCTTAGTAAGGGGAGGGATATGGGAGGGGTTGTGACTTTGAAAGTTTATGATATACTTGGTAGAGAAATCGCAACATTAGTAAATGAATATCAACAACCGGGGAGATATAAGGTAGAATTCGGAATTGAGCTTGCCCGCCAAGGTGGGAATTCAGAATTATCGAGCGGTATTTATCTTTACAAACTTACCGTTGGTTCTTTAATTAAAACAAAAAAAATGTTAATACTAAAATGAGTATGGTATGAAAAGCATAGTCAAAATTTTATTTGTATTAATCTTTTCTTCTGTATCGATACATGCACAGTTCGAACAATTACATGTAGCTTGCATTGGCAACAGTATAACATATGGTGGACTCGGTTCGCAATCATATCCACAGCAGCTTGATACACTTCTTGGTCCACACTACAATGTAAAAAATTTTGGTGTATCGGGAACAACAATGTTGAAACACGGCGACTTTCCGTATTGGGAAGAAGAATCTTTCTATAATGCATTGGATTTTGATCCACATATTGTAATCATAAAACTTGGAACCAACGATAGCAAACCGCAAAACTGGATTTACAAGGAGGAATATTTTTCCGATTACATCGATATGATTAATGAATTCAGAAAAGACGGAAGAGATCCGCAAATATTTGTCTGCTATCCTTGCCCGGTTTTTCGTGATGGATACGGAATTACAAGCTCAATTGTACAAAATGAAATTATCCCGTTGATTGATTCGGTAAGAAATACGGCAAATACTTTTTTTATCGACTTCAATAATACGATGATGGGAAGCAGCAGTTTATTCCCGGATGGAATTCATCCGAATGCACAAGGTTATAATATAATGGCACAAATTGCACGTAATACAATATTGAATAGTGCTTCGGGATTTATTTTGGACTTTTATACAAAAGATGATACATTCGAACAAGGTGAAGGTGTAACGTTGTATTGGGAAACGACAGCCGGTTCTATGGTTACATTAAACGAACAAATTTTTGCAAATGCAGATTCTACGATTGTTTATCCTATACAAACACAAACTTATATGCTTATTGCAAGCGGTGAATTAAGAGATACGGCTTATGTTACGGTAACTTATTTGCCTTCCGGAAAAATTAAATCATTTATTGCCGATCCGCCAATGATAGAAAAAGATGCTAATGAATCATGCAGATTGAGCTGGTCAACAACAAACGGATCATCAGTAACATTGGACGGAAACATAGTTTCTCAATCAGGATTTATTGATGTATCACCCAATGTTATAACTACTTACAAATTGATTTCTACCGGGGATTCTACCGAAGAGAAAGAAATTACCGTACAAGTGTTAGAGCCGGAACAAATTAATAGGGCATTGAACTACCCGGCGATTGCATCATCTACCTTGAGAACCTCAAACACTGGGAATGTAAACGACGGTGATACTACTACTCTATGGACAAGTGGTAAAACCGGTACACAGTGGATTTATATCGATCTTGAAAAAACTTTACAGATCAATAGAATAGTTATTAAATGGGGAAAGGTTTTTGGCGTTAATTATCGTTTGGAAGTAATGACCGAAAGCGGTGCGACCACAAAAGTTTTCAATACGGTTTCCGGTGATGGTGATATTGATGATATAACCGGTTTAACCCAAAATGGTAGATATGTGCGTTTGCTTTGTATCGGCAGCAACATGCCGGATTCAAACTATACAGTTTCCGAATTTGAAATTTATGGAACATTAAAACCATTCACTGATATTTCCGAATCAGAAGAATCAATTCCTCAAAATTTTTCTTTGGAACAGAATTATCCCAATCCGTTTAATCCATCCACAACAATTGAATACACAATACACACCCCTACCTTCGGTTTCCCCTCTCGAGAGGGGAACACAAGGGGTGTGTTTACAACTTTAAAAGTTTACGGCATTCTTGGCAAAGAAGTAACAACACTTGTAAATAAACAACAAGTACCCGGGAAATATTCTGTGCAGTTTAACGTAGAGACGTTCCATGGAACGTCTTTGCCAAGCGGCGTTTATTTTTATACTTTAAAAATTCGTCCTTTGACAAACTTAGGACAGATGTTTCAGGAAACAAAAAAAATGTTATTATTAAAATGACTTTATAAAAACTCTTGAGGAATCATGAAAAAATTCTCTCTTCTTATTTTATTATCATTCATTGTATTACAAGGCTGCTCGGCTTTGTTTTTTGATGAACCGGAATATGTAAAAGTGAATGGGACTCAATTTGTTCTAGATGGCAAGCCATACTACTTTGTTGGTACTAATTTATGGTACGGATGTTATCTGGGAAGACCGGGCAAAGAAGGTGATCGTGATAGATTAATACGTGAACTTGATTTCTTGAAAGAACATGGAATAACCAACTTGAGAATACTCGCAGCATCCGAACCATCATATATAAATAAAACTTTAGAGCCCGTTATTCAGCCATCACCTGGTGTTTATAATGAGGATTTACTGGAAGGACTCGATTTCCTTTTGGCTGAAATGGGAAAACGTGATATGCACGCCGTTGTATTTTTAAATAATTACTGGGAATGGTCGGGTGGATTTGTTGTTTATAACAAATGGTTTGGTAATGGTGAAGTAGTTGATCCGAATAATCCGAATCAGGGCTGGGGTGCTTTCATGAATTATTCGGCAGAATTTTACCGCAACGAAAAAGGAAATGAAGCGTTCAGAAATTTCATATATAAAGTTGTAACACGAAAAAATAAATTTACGGGTAACTTCTATTTTGAAGACCCGGCTATTATGGCCTGGCAGCTTGCCAACGAACCGCGCCCCGGAAGAGGTGAAGAGAGTCTTCAATACATAGATTACTTTTACAAATGGATCGATGAAACTGCGGCATATATAAAATCGATAGATAAAAACCATTTAGTAACAACCGGTAACGAAGGACTTGCCGGAAGTATTCAGATGGAAGAAGTTTTTCTTAAAGCTCATCAAAGTAAAAATATTGATTATGCTACTTTTCATCTGTGGGTAAAGAATTGGAGCTGGTACGATGCAAAAAGATCTGAAGAAACTTATCCTTCTGCTGAAGAAAAAGCCGTCGACTATATTAATAAACATATTTTGTACGGACGCATGCTTAACAAACCGATCACACTCGAAGAATTTGGTATTGGAAGAGATTTAGAATCGTGCGACCCAAATTCTTTAACAATTTATCGTGATAAATACTATTCGAAAATATTTGGGACCGTTTATGATAGTGCTGCTGTCGGCGGCGCAATTGCCGGTACAAATTTTTGGGGATGGGGCGGAGAAGGTAGATCGGAAAATGCAGATTTCATTTGGCGTGCCGGTGATCCATTTATGGGTGATCCGCCACAAGAACCGCAAGGACTCAATTCCGTTCTTGATTCGGATCGATCTACATTGAAAATTATTCAAGAACATTCTATTAAAATGAATGAACTTAACCAGCAAGAAATTAGAATCAATGTTTTACAGACAGTTTTAAATAAATGATTTAATCTTATGTTTAATAAAAAATTGTTAGGTGAAATTGGTTTATTAATCTTTCTAACAACAGCATGTACCAGTGAATATAACAGTATTATTTTTCAGGATGAACTAAATGTAAAACTTGTCGATTCATCTGCTACGAAAGAAACCGTTCTTCTTTTTCATAATTTAAAAAAATTGTCGGGAAGCAAAGTCATATTTGGTCATCACGATGCAACATCTTATGGGGTTGGCTGGAATGACGGGCAAGACAGATCGGACGTTAAAGATGTTGTTAATTCTTATCCCGGCTTGTATGGATGGGATTTTGGATTCTTAGCATGGAACAAAAATCTACCAGTTGCAATTACAAAAATGAAGTATGAAGTAACATCTGCATTTAAACGCGGAGGGGTCAATACATTTTGCTGGCATTACGGAAACCCGGTAACGGATAATTCATTTTACGATACAACCATTGCAGTCTACAAAATTTTACCCGGTGGAGGATTTTACTTAAAATATTTGCGTGCACTTGACCAGATAGCTGATTTTGCTAATCAACTGGTTGATTCAACCGGGAAAAAAATACCGATAATTTTCCGCCCGTTCCATGAATTTGACGGTAACTGGTTTTGGTGGGGGAGACCTTTTAGTACCGCCGAAGAATTTAAACATCTTTGGCAAACAACCGTAACATATCTACGCGATAAAAGAGGAGTCAAAAATTTTCTATATGCTTTTTCTCCCGATAGAAAATTCTCTACCGAAGAAGAATTTTTAGAACGTTATCCGGGTGATGAATATGTAGATATCATCGGGATGGATAATTACTGGGATTTTACACCCGATGGTGATGGTCTTGAATGGGTAACAAAAAAATTAGAGATTGTTACAAACATTGCAGAGCGAAAAAATAAAATAGCGGCCATGACCGAGACCGGTTTGGAAGGAATTCCAAATGAAAGATGGTGGACTGATCGTTTGCTAAAATCTTTTGATAATGATAGTGTGAAAATTGCATTTGTTATGGTTTGGCGTAATGCAGATAGCAGTCACCACTATGCGCCATACAAAGGACATATCAGTGCGGCTAACTTTGTGGAGTTTGTTTTCAGTCAAAAAATTTTATTAGAAAAGCATATGCCGGATTTGTATAATGAAGTACTGACAGATGAACAAATCAAAATGATTGATGAAATGAAACGAATGATTATAATTAAATCACTAGGCAGTAATCCGCTCTCTTTTTAATCAATAGTGGGAGAACAAATGAAAAAATTTCTTTTATTATTGTTGTTGATATCGATCTGTTTTAATAATACAAATGGAGAGGGGAAAAATTCAGTGTTAAAGTTCGAGATAAACAACAATTGGCAATTCAATCAAAATGGTGATGACAAATGGTACCCGGCTCTTGTACCCGGCCAAATCCATACCGATCTGCTTGAAAATAAATTAATCGATGATCCGTACTTCGGCATCAATGAACAAAATCTACAATGGATAGGGGAAAAGAACTGGAATTACAAAACAACTTTTAACGTAAGTGAAGAAATATTAAATAGAAAAAATGTTGAGTTATTGTTTAAAGGATTGGATACTTACGCAGATGTTTTTTTGAACGGAGTGAAAATTCTTTCTGCCGATAATATGTTCCGTGAATGGAAAGTGGAATGCAAAAAAATATTAAAGCCGGAAGGAAATGAATTACTAATCAAATTTAGAAATGTGTTTGATGAAAATATATCCAAATGGAAGGACGCTCCTTACCGGTTAATGGCTTATGATAATAACGATCAAGCAGATGTTAAGTTAAATATGTACTCACGTAAAGCCGGTTACCATTTCGGCTGGGATTGGGGTCCGCGTTTAGTTACTTATGGAATCTGGCGCCCCGTTTATTTAGAAGCGTGGGATGACGTGAAATTAAATTATGTCTTCGTAATACAAAGAAATGTTACTAAAGAAAATGCAGAAATAAACACCGAATTTGAAATTGAATCTGTCGGTAGCGTTCAAGCAAATCTAAAAGTAACAGTTAATGATGAAGAATTGTTTAGCAAACAAATTGATTTGAAACCGGGTATCAATAAAACAAATCTGAATTTTAATCTATCAAATCCGCGCTTGTGGTGGTCTAACGGTTTGGGTGAACAGTATTTGTATGATTTTAAATTTGTGGTTGAAACTGATAATTGTAAAGATGAAAAATCTGGGAAGATCGGAATCCGCTCTTTGGAAATTGTGCGTGAGAATGATCAATACGGGACAAGCTTTTATGTAAGGTTAAATGGTATTCCGGTTTTTGCTAAGGGTGCTAATTATATTCCGCAAGATAATTTTGTAAATAGAATTACACATGAAAGATATGAGCATACCATAAAATCTGCTGCCGATGCAAATATGAATATGCTGCGTATCTGGGGCGGCGGAATTTTCCAGGATGATCAATTTTATGGGTTGTGTGATAAGTACGGTATTCTTCTCTGGCATGACCTAATGTTTGCTTGTGCTATGTATCCTTCCGACCGGCAGTTCTACGAAAGTGTTAAACGCGAATTAGTTGACAACATAAAAAGAATACGGAATCATCCTTCAATTGCACTTTATTGCGGTAATAATGAAAATGATATCGGGTGGTTCCAATGGGGATGGAAACAGAAATACAATCTGCCGGAACAGAAAAAATATGAGGCATCTTTAAAGTATTTGTTTCATGAATTTATTCCCTCAGTTATAAAAGATATTGACCCGACAAGATATTATCATCCTTCGAGTCCAAGCGCCGGTTGGGAAAATTTTTCACGAGATCATGGTGATGTTCACTATTGGAGTGTCTGGCACGGTAAAGAGCCATTTGAGAAATTCAACGATAATATTGGCAGATTTATGAGTGAGTATGGTTTTCAATCTTATCCCGAAATGAATTCAATAAAAAAATTCACTAAAGTGGAAGATAGAGACTTGCATTCAGAAGTAATGTTATCCCATCAAAGATGTATGAGTGATGAACGTCGCGATAAAGAATACGGAAACCGTTTGATACAATGGTATATGGATCGCCAGTTTAATCAACCTAAAGATTTTGAAAGTTATATTTACGTTGCACAAGTTCTGCAAGCTGAAGGAATAAAGTCAGCTATCGAAGCACATAGGAGAAATATGCCAAAGTGCATGGGTAGTATGTATTGGCAAATTAACGATTGCTGGCCCGTTGCATCCTGGAGTAGTATAGATTATTACGGAAAATGGAAAGCACTTCACTATTATGCAAGAAATTCTTATTCACCGATTCTTGCGGCACCACATTTAAATGGCGGTCAAGTTGATTTCTATGTGGTATCAGATAAGATTGAAAACATCGATGCATCACTCGAAATAAGAACACTGGATTTCAATAGCAAAACTTTGTTCAGTAAAATTGTCCCGGTAACCGTTAAAGCCAATGTAAGCTATGCATATTTATCGATGACTAAAAAAGAATTAGTTGGATTAAACGATGAAACTAAAATTTTTACAAATGTAAAAGTATCTGCTAATGGAACGGTACTTTCTGAGAATAATTTATTTTTTAATAATCAAAAGGAACTTGCTCTTGAAAAGCCACAAATAAAAATAAATGTTGTAAAAATTGATGATTCGTATCAGTATGAGTTAACTACAGATAAACTTGCTAAGAATGTTTACTTGAGTTTTGATGATGCAGAAGGATTTTTCTCGGATAATTATTTTGATCTATTACCTGGAACAACTAAACTGGTTACATTTTCAAACCAGGAGTCACTTGATGCAAATGATGAAATAAAAATAAAAAGTTTGGTTGATACATTTTAAGATTGCACTTTATGTACTTCTCCATAATCAGGTTGATTCAATTCTAATTATTATTTTCATAAACTTTATCATAATAATAAAATGGGTCTATTCGGCTATTATTATTAAGATATAAATAATAAGAAATTCAGACATTTTGAATTTTGGCACTATTTATGTCTCACTTCATTTCGATTTTTAGGTGTAATCCTAACGTTATAGAATTATAGGCGGTTTATAGTTTATTCTAAAACCTATTCCGAAGAGAGAAAAATGAGAGCCAATAATGTAGATTCGAAAATTTCATTAAAAGAAAAGACAGCATACGGATTTGGAGATTTTGCATCCTCAATGTTCTGGAAGCTCTTTTCAATGTTTCTGTTATTCTTTTACACGGATGTTTTCGGTTTAGCTGCTGCCGCTGTTGGTACCATGTTTTTATTGGTTAGAATATTTGATGCAGTTGCCGATCTATTTATCGGTGCTATGTGCGACCGCACTTCAACCAGGTGGGGTAAGTTTAGACCATATTTATTATTCGGTTCAATTCCTTTTGCAATTGTTGGAATCATAACTTTCATTACACCAAATTTAAGTGCGACCGGTAAATTAGTTTATGCCTATATAACCTATGCTTCTATGATGATTGTTTATTCATTAGTAAATGTACCTTATTCATCATTACTCGGTGTTATGACAAACAATCCGGATGACAGAACTTCCCTGGCATCATTTAGATTTATCGGCGCATTTTCCGGCGGTTTATTTGTAACTGTAACAGCGAATTATTTAGTAGAGTTTTTTGGTAAAGGCGGAAGTGAAGCAACCGGTTATCAATGGACCGTTGGCGTTTATGCAGTTTTAGCATCTCTATTTTTTGTTTTGACTTTTGCCGGCACTAAAGAAAGATTAAAACCCGCTGTTAGTCCTAAATCTTCACTGAAAGAAGATTTTCGTGATCTTGCTAAGAATAGTCCGTGGTTTATAATGCTTGGTGCCGGAATTTCAGTGTTGATTTTCAATTCGCTTAGGGACGGTTCAATTCTTTATTACTTTAAATATTTTATCAAAGACCAAACCGTAAATATTTTTGGTACCGAATACAGTTTCAGTCAATCAGCGCTTGCATCTGCGTATATGTCAATATGGTTAGCAACAAACATTATCGGTGTAGTTATTGCAAAACCGATTGCCGGTAAAATTGGAAAGCGGAATGCTTTTTTATTGTCGGTAATTGCATCCGCCGGATTAAGTTTTATGATTTTCTTTTTGCAGCCGCACCAGATTGCATTAATATTCATTTTCAATATTCTAATCGGTATTTCAGCCGGAATTGTGATGCCGCTGATTTGGTCTATGTATGCCGATGTAGCTGATTATTCGGAATGGAAAACCGGTAGGAGAGCAACCGGGTTAATATTTTCTTCATCTACGATGTCACAAAAATTCGGCTGGACTTTGGGAGGCGCTTTGAACGGCTGGCTTTTATCTGCCTTTGGTTTCCAGGCGAATGTTGAACAAACAGACACTTCACTTTTAGGTATCAGGTTAATGCTTAGCATTTTTGCCGGTATTGGTGCTTTGTTGGCAATAATATTTATGTATATCTATCCATTAACAGAAAAATATATGAGTAAAGTGAATAGCGAATTAGAAACTGCAAGAGCAAATGTAAGATGATATATTATTAATTAATGAATAAATGCAAATGACAAAAAAACAGTTCAACGAGAAGCTCAAAAAAATAGTTATTGAGCATAACAGATTAATTAGAAGAAAAAATTTAAAGCTGAAAAAAAGTAATGGCGTTTTTGAGCGATATAAATTTCCGGTAGTTACTGCACAACATACACCGGTATCCTGGCGTTACGATTTTAACTTTGACACAAACCCCAACTTAATGGAACGAATTGGGGTAAACGCAGCATTTAATTCCGGTGCGATGATGTTTAAAGGGAAATATATCCTGGTTGTGCGCGTTGAGGGAGTCGATAGAAAATCCTTCTTTGCAATTGCAGAATCTCCAAATGGAATTGATAATTTTAAATTTTGGGATTACCCGTTAACGTTACCGGAGACGGAATATCCTGATACAAATGTATACGATATGCGCCTTATCCAGCACGAGGACGGATGGATTTACGGATTATTCTGTTCGGAAAGACATGATGATACCAAACCTGATGATACTTCTGCTGCTGTTGCCTCGTGTGGAATTGCAAGAACAAAAGATCTCATCAGTTGGGAGCGTCTGCTGGATTTAATATCATATTCCGGTCAGCAAAGAAACGTTGTATTACATCCTGAATTCATAAACGGTAAATATGCTTTGTACACCCGTCCACAAGACGGATTTATAGAAACCGGGAGCGGCGGCGGCATTGGCTGGGGATTTACAGATTCGATGGAACATGCCGAAGTGAAAGAAGAAATTATAATGGATCGAAAAACTTACCATACAGTGTACGAAGTAAAAAACGGATTGGGTCCGGCTCCAATTAAAACAAAAAAAGGATGGCTTCAGCTTGCGCACGGAGTGAGAAATACAGCCGCCGGTCTACGATATGTATTGTATCTATTTCTTTCCGATTTGAATGATCCTGGCAAGATCATTGCAAAACCGGGCGGTTACTTTTTAGCACCCGAAGGCGAAGAACGTGTTGGTGATGTTTCAAATGTGGCGTTTAGTAATGGATGGATAGTGAATAAGAAGGGAGAAGTTTTTATCTATTACGGATCATCTGATACAAGAATGCATGTTGCTGCTTCTACTGTAGATAAACTTTTAGATTATGTTATTAATACTCCTCAAGATGGCCTGAGGAGTGCGTTGAGTGTAAAACAGAGGAATGAATTGATTGAAAGAAATTTAAAAATTTTGAAGAAGCTCAAACTATAAAAGTTAACTTCATAGTGCCTCTCAAAGCCATGCTATCAAGTTTTTATTCAGCATGGCTTTTTTCTTTTTCGGCTATGTTTTTCCAGTGATTTATGAAATGATATTGTTCTTTCACAAACTCGGCAAATTTTGGATTGGATTTATATAAAATAAAGTTTTTATCAGCTAACATTTTAATACAATTCATAAGTGCACGCCCGTTATGGTACGTTGCTTTCCAGATACTTCCTTTAGGTTCTGTTTTATAAAATGGTTCCTTTTCTAAACTGCCCCAGTACCAATCGCCGTGTTCATGATCAATCAAATATTTTTTCACATAGTTCCATTCTTTAACAAACAATTCGAAATATTTTTTCTCTTCCGGGAAGATAGATGAGAAGAGGAGTAAAGAATTCAGTGCTTCGGCTTGTGCCCACCAGTTTTTTGTATCCTTGATAATTTCACAATTACCATTCTCATTAAAATAATATCCTTCATCAAAAAATCCCCCTTCGTTATTATCCCAGCCGTTTTCGATTGCATGATCAATCATTCTTTTTGCGATTGTTAATGTTTTATAATCGTCTTTCAATCCAAGTAAATAAGATGCCTCAAGCATAAGAAATGATGTTTCATAGTCGTGACCGAACGATACATGATCTAATCTGAAGTTATTTTCTCTTTCTTCTTTTGATGTATTTCTGAATGAAACGGGCGTCCAATCAGGTTGAAAGAAGAGTTGTAAATAACCTTTCG
>DYJK01000049.1 GCA_020723165.1 Melioribacter roseus
TGGTTTAAACTACGGTCAGCAGAAATTTACATTTGATAATATTTTATATGGTGCATCTTACTATCATGAATATATGCCTTACGACCGGTTGGAAGAGGATGTTAAATTGATGGAGGATGCCGGTATTACAGTCGTTCGATTAGGCGAATCGACCTGGAGCAGCTGGGAACCGGAAGACGGTAAATTTGAATTTGAATGGATGGATAGGGTTATTGACCGGTTACACAAAGCCGGTATTAAAGTAGTGTTTGGAACGCCTACCTATTCTATTCCGCCATGGCTATATAAAAAGTATCCTGAAATTTTACTAACAAAAATTGGTGAGCAGAAAAGTTTTTACGGTCCGCGCCAAAACATGGATATTACCAATACTGATTATCTCCGGTACTCCGAACGTATCATTCGAAAGCTGATAGAACATTACAAAGATCACCCGGCAATTATTGGATTCCAGGTTGACAACGAAACTTCTTCTTATGGAACATCCGGTAAAAATGTTCAGACTGCCTTTGTAGAATACTTAAAAGAAAAATTCAAAACTGTAAATGAGTTAAACAAAATTTGGGGATTAACTTATTGGGGACAACTTCTGCATAGCTGGGATGAAGTTCCTTCGTTTAACGATATTCTAAATCCCGGTTGGAAATTAGAATGGGAACGATTCCAGCAAAAAATTACAACCGATTTTTTAGCATGGCAAGCTAAAATTGTAAATGAGTATAAACGCCCCGATCAGTTTATCGTTCACAATTTTGTGGGAAGTGTAAGAACTAATATAGATGAATACGAGATTGCAAAATATCTCGATATTACCGGCGTTAATCCTTACCATGAAGTACAAGAATGGCTTGATGGAGAGACTTGTGCTGTAAGCGGTGATCTTTGTCGATCGTTGAAACAGCAGAATTATCTTATCACGGAAACCAACGCACAAACAATCGGCTGGGATTCCAAATGGCAGCGCCCTCCTTATGATGGACAGTTACGACTGAACGTTTACAGCCACCTTGCAAGCGGTGCAAATATGGTTGCATACTGGCATTGGCATTCTCTTCATTACGGACAAGAAACTTACTGGAAAGGAGTTCTTGCTCATGATCTTGAACCAAACCGTGCTTATGCCGAAGTAAGCAAAACAGCGCACGAACTTAAAGAAATTGGTTCACATCTCGTTAATCTTAAAAAAGAAAACAAAGTAGCTCTGCTATACAGCGTCGATTCATATCAAGGAATTCGTTTTATGCCTTTCCATGATAAAGTTGATTACCTCTCTATATTATATCAGCTCTACGATGCGCTCTACAAACTCAATGTTGATGTAGATTTTATCTTTCCGCAAACGACTGATTATTCTAAATACAAAGTTATTGTAGTACCACCTTTGTATATAAGCGATGATGCACAACTGAAACGTTTAACAGAATTTGTTAAAGACGGCGGTCATGTTTTATTTACGTTGAAGAGTGGTTTTTGTAACGAGTTCTCAACGGTTCGCTGGGATAGAATGCCGGCTAAACTGCGTGAGGCTGCCGGAATTTCTTATCAAGAGTTCTCAAGTCTTTGGGGTGAAGTTCCGTTAAAAGATGATCCTTATAAAGTTGGTGATAAGAATAAAGCATCTGTCTGGGCTGAATTTATAATTCCGGAAACAGCAAAACCATTGGTGTATTATGATCACCCGTTCTATGGAAAATATCCGGCGATAACAAGAAATAATTTTGGTAAGGGTACATTCACATATCAAGGAACAGTTTTGACAAATGAACTTCAGCAAAAAGTAGTTAAAGAAATTTTAGACATTGCCGGTTTAAGCGGAGTGGAACAACAGTTACCTGAAAAAGTCCGGTTGCGACAAGGAATAGGAAATAATGGTAAACAGATTCGTTACTTCATGAATTATTCAACTGAAGTGCTGTCATTTACATATCAATATTCTAATGGAGTAGATCTGCTTACAAAGAAAAATATATCTAACGGAGATAAAGTAATGCTTCAGCCATGGGATCTTGTTATAGTTGAAGAAAAATAAATATTTCATCATCAAATATTTCTCGGTCTAATACCTCAGCAGTAATAAAAGAGCATCTCTATTTAGAGGTGCTTTTTTATTAGCCGCTCTAAATAAATATTCCACGCGTTTGCCAAAAGTTTTTCTCCTCTTTTGTAAAATATAGAGCAAGTTGATTTCTTTTATGTCGTCCAACGATTATGAATAATAACGAACTATTAAGAGATAATTGGTGCTTAAAATGAAAAAGAAAAAATTGGTTTATTTGATAATTGCTTGTATTGCTGTCGCTATTGTTTATTTTCTGTTTATAGGCAGCGATGAAAAAAAAACGGAGATTAATTACGGTAAAATTACAAAGGGTGATCTGGATATTGTAATTACAAGCTCCGGTACCTTAGAAGCAATTTCAACTGTTGATGTCGGTACACAAGTTTCAGGTAAGATTGCTAAGATCTATGTTGATTTTAACGATGAAGTACACAAGGGTCAACTGCTGGCTGTGTTAGACACTATTAGTTTAGCATTACAGGTAAGGGATGCTCAAGCAAATTATATTAAAGCTAAAGCAGATTATAATCAAAAGGTTGCAATACACGAGGTGAATAAAAAACTTTATGAAAAAAATTTCATCTCCGAGCTGGATTTTGTTCAATCGCAGACTGACGTTGAATCATCAAAAGCTTCGTTGAATTCGGCAGAAGCTGCATTAGAAAGGGCAAATACAAATTTAGATTATGCTTATATCTATTCTCCTATCGCCGGCAAGATTATTAATAGGGCGGTAGAAGAAGGTCAAACAGTCGCTGCAAGTTTAGCATCTCCCACATTATTTACAATTGCAGAAGACCTCTCTTCGATGAGAATTTTAGCGAGCGTTGATGAAAGCGATATCGGACAAATTAACGAAGGTCAAAAAGTAAAATACACAGTACAGACATACACGGATAAGATTTTCGAAGGTGTTGTTACTCAGATTAGATTGCAAGCCAAATCTGTATCTAACGTTATAAATTATGTTGTGGTTATTAGTGCATCAAACGATGAAAGACTTCTTCTTCCCGGTATGACAGCTACAGTTGATTTTTATATTGATCATAGGGAAGACGTACTGCTTGTTCCGAATGCTGCATTAAGAATTAATCCCGGCGAATCATTACAACAAGAAATTCAAAAAAATATGGAAGAAGAAATGAAAAATATGCCGGACAGCATAAAGAATGCTCGAAGGATGGGTCCGCCGCCAACACAAGATGGATCTATTACAAAACCCGACATATCAAAAATGAAAAGAATTTATTATGTAGATGACCGGGGAAAAATAAAAGTATTCCCGGTAATTGTTGGGCTGACTGATGGAAAGTATACCGAAGTTACCGGCAGAGAACTTAAAGAAGGGTTGGAAATAATTATTGGTATCCAGGATGAAGAATCTTCAACAGCATCAACACAAAAATCAAATACATTAACACCAACACAACAACAAACCGGCGGTCCACCACCACCTCCAATGATGTAATTAAGGAGAGTAGAAAAAATGAATAAAGAAATAATTAGGACTGTAGAACTATCTAAGATTTATAAAGTGGGCGAGATAGAAGTACCGGCGTTAAAATCCGTTAATCTTACGATCAATGAAAGTGAGTTTGTAGCAATTATGGGCGCTTCGGGATCAGGTAAATCTACATTAATGAATTTACTTGGATGCCTAGATGAACCGACTGACGGTGAATATTTTTTGGATGGAGTGAATACAAGCAAATTGATCAAGAATGAATATGCAAGTATAAGGAATCAAAAAATCGGGTTTGTGTTCCAGGGATTTAATTTACTTTCCCGAACAACTGCATTGGAAAATGTTGAACTTCCGCTTATGTATGATAGATCGGAAAGAATAAAAGATCACCACAAAAGAGCAATCGAAGCATTGGAACGTGTTGGTCTCACAGATAGAATGCACCACATACCAAGCCAGTTATCGGGGGGACAGCAGCAGAGAGTTGCAATTGCAAGAGCATTGGTTAATAATCCTTCGATAATACTCGCGGATGAACCAACCGGCAATCTTGATAGTGTTACGTCGGTAGAAGTATTTTGTTTATTCCAGCAGTTAAATGCAGAAGGAATAACTATAGTAATGGTTACACACGAAAGAGATTTTGCAATGTTTGCAAAAAGAATAATTGAAATGCGTGACGGGAAAAAAGTAAAAGATATGATGATAAAAGAAAGTATGAATGCACAACACGAACTCGAACGTATTTTAAATGAATCTATTGTTTACGAGGATTGACATGAAAGCAAGAGTAATTCTTAAAGCGGCGATCAAGAGTATATTAAAATCAAGGATGCGGAGTTTATTGACTGCACTCGGAATAATCATTGGTGTTGCGGCTGTTGTAGTGATGGTTGCGATAGGTGATGGTGCACAATTAACCGTCGAAGAACAGATTGCTTCGCTTGGCTCTAATCTTATTATTATTACTCCCGGTACATCTTCAACCGGCGGAGTGCGCGGAGGAATGGGTACATTCAACCGCTTTACTTTGGATGATGTTGAGAAAATTAAAAATGAAGCAACGCTAATAAAGGGTGTCTCTCCATTGGTAAGATCAGGCGGACAAATTATTGGCGGCACGGGAAACTGGTTTACACAAATTCAGGGTGTGTCTGAAGATTATCTCGAAATTAGATCATGGGGTTTGCAAAGCGGAGAGTTCTTTACTGAAAGAGATATAACAGCTAAAGCAAAAGTTTGTGTGCTCGGTTCGGAAGTTGTAGAAAATTTATTCCCTGATGAAGACCCGATTGGGCAGCAAGTTAGAATTAGAAATGTTCCTTTTAAAGTTATTGGTGTGTTAAAATCCAAGGGGCAGACAGCAGTCGGTGAAAGTAACGATGACATAATTCTCGCACCTTCCAAGACAGTATTAGATCGTCTTTCCGGGGGCAGATTTATAAGTTCTATTCAAGTTAGTGCTGCCTCAAGTGATAAAAATAGTGCGGCACAAGCAGAGTTAAAGAGTATCATGAGAGAATCGCATAGATTGGAAGAAGGTGAAGACGACGATTTCACCATTAAGGATCAATCTGATATTGCAGAAGCGGCTACAGAAACTTCACGCGTGTTGACTTATTTGCTCGCATCAGTTGCCGGTGTTTCGCTTATTGTCGGCGGTATTGGAATTATGAATATTATGCTTGTATCGGTTACCGAACGTACGAGAGAAATAGGCATACGGCTATCGGTTGGAGCGAGAGCTTCCGATATTTTAGTTCAATTTTTAACAGAAGCGGTTGTATTAAGTTTATCGGGTGGTATAATTGGTGTTCTATTTTCAATACTTGTTACCTATTTAATTAATAATTATACCGATCAGGTTGCATATATTAAACCGCAAATAGTAGCCATAGCTTTTATTTTTGCCGGTGCAATCGGGATATTTTTTGGATTTTACCCGGCAAAGAAAGCTGCCGCTTTAAACCCGATAGATGCTCTAAGGTATGAATAACTTTTTGTATCATTAATTATAGAACTCTTATCATCATTTTAATATGTAATTTTAAAAGAAAGTGCAAGTTTACTTGATAATTGTCGTCCAATAGTAAGAGAAAATTTGATGGAAGATACTGAGTTAGTCGATCAATTGAAAAGAGGGGATGAAGAATCTTTCCGGTTACTTGTGGATCGATATCAAAGATATATTTTGAATAGCTGTTATAAATTTCTTTATAATAAAGAAACTGCTGAGGATATAACTCAAGAAGTGTTCATTGAAGTATTTAGATCGATAAACCAGTTTAGAACGGATTCAAAGTTATCAACCTGGATTTATAGGATAGCAGTTTCAAAGTCGCTGGATTATTTGAAAAGTCAAAAAAGGAAAAAGAGGTTTGCGATTCTGAAAAGTCTATTTGGAGAAGATGAAATGGAAGATAAAATACCATCACCAAATAATATGAAGCCGGATGAGATTCTTGATAACGAAGACAGAATTAAAGTGTTAAACTGGGCGTTAAATAAATTACCTGAAAATCAGAGGATTGCATTTACACTTAGCAAATATGACGAAATGAGTTACCGGGAGATTGCTGATGTATTAGGTGTAAGTATATCCTCGGTTGAATCGCTGATTTTTCGTTCCAAGACAAACTTAAAGAAGAAACTTTATAAATATTATAAAAAGCATCTTTAGAAAGGCAAGAAGATGGATAAAGAAGAAAAAATTTTAAGTGAAATTGAAAAGACACTTAATTCAATAAGCGATCTTCCCAAACTAGAAGCTAACCCGTTTTTGTTCACGCGGATTAAAGCGCAAATGCAAAAAAATAATATTCTTCCTGGTAGTAAAGTAAAAACCGATTTTATACTTAAACCGGTTACACTAATAGTAATACTTCTTATCAACATTATTACAATCGCATTTTACTTAGGTGCAAGCAATAATCAATATTCAGAAAGTTCAGCACTATTGAATTCAATGAAGAACGATTACACAAGTATTCAATTAGAATTAGATAACTATAATTTGGAATAAATCATGGACTGGCTAACACAAAACAAACTTATTAAATGGTTAATTGGAATTTTATTGGTAGTAAACATTGTAACCATTACGGCATTATGGCTGCTTATCTCAAAAAAACCGCCTCTTCCCCAGATTTGTAATGCAAAACCACCAGGTGGTATTGAATTATTGCAGAAAGAACTAAATCTAACTGATGAACAAGCGGCTTTATTTGAAAGGTACCGTAAAGAAAATTTCGAGAAAGCCAATGCCCTATTTAAAGATTTAAATGAGACCAAAAATTTGCTCTTTGAAGCAACTGTAAAAGCAAATCCTGATCCATCGGTTGTAGATAATCTTATCTCTAAGATTAGCATTATACTAACTGAATTAGAGATATCCAGGTTCAAACATTTTAGAGACTTATTAGATGTTTGTACAGAGGAACAAAAAGAAAAATTTATACCGGTTATCAGGGAGCTTCTAGTGGGTCGTCCACTACAAATAAATCCAAAAGATGGTCCTGGTTTTCCCGAAGGGCAAGGGATAGATCGTAATTTTCCACCACCACCGCCGCCCGGTGAAAAACAAAAAGGTTTTCCCCGACCACGGTAAATATGATAATTAATAATTGTAGAAATTGATATGAGATTAGAAATTGTAAATAATATACCGCACATATCACTTTGTGATTTTGAAAAGATAAATAACCATATTTTTCTCTCATCAATAGATGAATTTCACAAGAACTATTTTGACGTTATCCATTCACCTCACAGAATTTCTTTTTATCAATTAGTTTTAGTTGATAACGGCAGCGGATACCTTTGGATCGATTCCGATAAATACGAGTTGGAATCGAAAACACTTTTTACCGTCTCAAAAGGTCAGGTGATACGGTGGGAGGTTGAAGAAAAAGTAAAAGGCGTGGTAATTTTCTTCTCGGACGAATTTATTTATAAAACCCCAGGCGATTTAGATTGGGTGAATACACTTAAAATTTTTGATCAAAGCCTTAAGCAAGCACAAACTCAACTGCGTGAACCGGAATTTTTGGAATTTCTTTTTCTCTATTTTAAAATGGAAATGGAGCTAAAAGCCGGTGACGATTTTGCAAGGGATGGAATCCTTAACAGTTTCTTAAAAACATTTTTATTGGTAGCCGAGCGTATCAAAAGAAAAAAAATATTAGATGAGCATTCCGGTAATCATGATGCAAATTATTTAGTACAATTTAAAAAGAAGCTCGAGGAACATTACAAAGAATCAAGATCTGTCGGTTTTTATGCCGATCAAATGAATATTACCGCAAAGAAATTAAATAAGGTTATTCAGAGTTCATTCGGCGTATCTACTAAAAAAATTATTGAAGAGAGAATTTTGCTGGAGTCTAAACGTCTGCTTGTTCATACAAATCAATCAATAAAAGAGATTGGTACAGAGTTAGGATTTGATTACCCAACAAACTTTAATAAATTTTTTAAGAAGTATACTCAGAAAACTCCAGTCGATTTCCGCGTATCACAGAAAGCAGATTTATACTATTAATAAGCTGTTAATAACCATTTTGTATTAGACATTTTCTGCGATAATTAATCAGGATAAGCCCTAATAGATCAAATGGCTTAACTATTAATTAATTAAAAGGAGTAATGTTATGGTAAGTGGTATTAGCAGTACAAGCGGTATTCAGTATCAGCAAACTTTCACTGAAAAAAAGTTAATGGCTGAAGAGAAAAAGCAGCTTGAAGAAATATTAGCAAAATATGATCCTGAAAGTATGGCTGAAGATGAAACGAAAGCTCTTTTTGATGAGCTTAAATCATCGGGAATAAGGCCCAGCAAAGAAGTAAGAGAGATATTAGATTCAGCCGGTTTCAAACCGCCTGAAAAACCACAAGGTCCACCTCCGGTAGAAATGGGAACGAATTCCGAAATGAGCATCCCGGATTTTTTAGCAGAATTTCTTGAAAAACAAGAAGCCGGTACTGTTACCGATCAAGATTTGAACTTGCTAATTCAACAATTGCAAAACAACGGCGCAATAAGCCAGGGTGTACTTGTTGATAAAAAAGTGTAGCCCCGGTTTACCTAGTGCGTTTAGTATAAATTACGAGTAATGCTAAACGCACAAATTAATTTTAAAGTGTCAAAACTAGTCCCTTCTTAACAGCCGCAAGTTTATTTTTTTGATGTCGTCCAATGATCAAGAATAAATTATAAATGATAAGGACTTAATATGTACATCAAAGTAAAATTAATTCTCTTTCTTTTTCTTTGTATCTCTACCGTATCATTACAAGCACAACCAAAACCCCCTTCAAAAGAAGACATGTTGAAACAGCTTGTTAAACAATTAGATCTTACAGATAAGCAGAAAGAAAAGGTTTCATCAATTCTTGATGTGGTGCAGAAAAAGCTCAATGCATTTAAGCCGGGGAGCGGAAGCTATGAAAGACCACCAATGGATAAAATTAACGAAGTCTTCAAATACCAGGATCAAGAAATTGAAAAGGTTTTAACAACTGAACAAAAGAAAAAATATGCGGAAGTAATTAAAGAAAGAGAGAACAGAAAACCGCCGCCTGGTAAACGTTCTTCAGAACAACCTGGAGATTTTCAAAAATAGAGTATTCTATGAAAAAATTAAAAGTTATTTCAATAGCTATCTTATTTTTTTTACCGGCATTTGTTGTTGCCCAAGATCCTGGAGATAATATATTCGCCGGAATCCAGATACATACGATCAAAGTATATTTCACACAACCCAATTATTGGGATTCACTGACAACATATTATGAACAAGGTGATGAACAAACAATGATGGTTAGTGCAATTGTTGATACAGCCGGGTACGACAGCATCGGTATTCGTTTTAAAGGCAATTCGTCTTTCTCACATCCCAATGATAAAAAATCATTCAAAATAAGTTTTGATGAATATCTTGATGACCAGCGATGGGATGGACTGAAATCATTTCATCTAAACAATTGCTGGGGCGACCCGACATTTATGCGAGAGAAAATTTTTCTTGATTTCTGCCGCGATGCCGGTATCACTGCCCCACGTGCTAATTATGTACGTCTTTATATCAATGATCAATTTTGGGGACTCTATTCATTAGTTGAGCATGTTGATAAAACATTTTTAAAAACGAGATTCGGCAATAAAAACGGTGATCTGTTCAAAGCAGTAGATGCATTTGATAGGAATGGCACTGCAATAATTTCAGATTTCAAATGGTATGGAACCGAAGACTCATTATATCAATTACGTTACGAATTAAAAACAGATGAATCGACTACTGCATGGACAACGCTTGTTCCTTTCCTTGATACACTGAATAACCAATCAAATACGTCGGAAGTATTTCAGAAGAAAATTAATCTTGATCAGTATTACAAAGCTCTTACCGCAGATATACTTTTTGCCAATCTCGATTCCTATATAAATAGCGGACGTAATTTTTATTTCTACTTTTTGCCAACTACAAATAAAATGGAATGGATTATATGGGATACCGGTTTAAGTTTTGGTGTTTATAATGTAGGGGTGTCAAAATTAGAAACAATGAGTGTTACTTATGTTGTGGATGAAAATGATAGGCCGCTGGTTGGCAAAATTTATAATACATCATCATTGAAAAATGATTATCTGCATACTTTAAATTCATTATTTACATCATATTTCCCAGCGTCAAAACTTTTTCTGCATATAGATAGTGTTGCGAATGCAATCAGGTCGTCTGTTAATGAAGACCCAAGAAAAATGTACACACCACTTCAGTTTGAAACTAACATTGTCAGCGATATCGAAGCAGAAGGTGGCGGAGGTACACGCAAACCGGGATTAAAATCATTTATTAATTCCCGTAATGCAAGTGTTCAATCCCAATTAACAAGTTTGGGTCTTTCTGATGTTGAAGAATTGAGTGAAATACCGTTATCATTTTCGTTATCGCAAAATTATCCTAACCCGTTTAATCCAACAACTATTATAGAATATACAATTCCAACCCCACCCTCTGCCCCTCCCCTTAGTAAGGGGAGGGATATGGGAGGGGTTGTGACTTTAAAAGTTTACGATGTTCTTGGCAAAGAAGTAGCAACACTCGTCAATGAATACAAGCGGCCGGGTACACATTCTGTTCTTTTCGATGCGTCACGGCTTTCAAGCGGAATTTATTTTTATCAGATCAAAACCGGTTCTTTTTCTCAAACAAAACGAATGATGTTAATAAAATAATTCAAGGATAAAATTGTGAAAAAGAAAATAAGTTTTATTTGCTGCTTAATAATTCTAACGCAACAGCTAATGGCACAAGAATGGGTTTGGCAAAATCCGTTACCTCAAGGTAACTCTCTTTACAGTGTTAAATATACAGATGCTAATGCTGCTTATGTTGTAGGAGATGCCGGGACAATTCTAAAAACTTCGGATGGAGGTACAAACTGGAATAGCAAATCGAGCGGCACAAACAGCCAGCTTAATTCTATCTTTTTCTTAAACTCAACGGAAGCTTATGCAGTTGGTGCAAACGGAACAATAATAAAATCAATTGATAGCGGTATTAATTGGGAAAAACAATACTACGATTCTTCAATCGTACTTTATTCGGTCTATTTCATTGGCAGCAATATTGGCTATACAGTAGGTGGCGATGTATCGGGTTATGGAAGTACAATACTCAAAACAACTGATGGCGGCTCTAATTGGATTGCAAAAACAACCGGTACTACCGATCTGCTGCAATCTGTATGGTTTACTGATTCCAACACCGGTTATGTTGTCGGTTCATCCGGGGTGATAATAAAAACTACGGATGGCGGTGAAACATGGGCGAACCAAATTAGCGGAACTTATAATTGGCTGCAATCAATTTGTTTTATAGATATTAATACCGGGTACATTGCTGGAAACGGAGGGACTATTCTAAAAACTACCGATGGAGGAAGCAGCTGGAACAGTCAAACGAGTGGAACATTCAATTGGTTGCAGTCAATTTATTTTGTAAATGAATCTACCGGTTATGCTGTTGGTTATTACGGTACTGTTCTCAAAACAACAGACGGAGGTTTAAACTGGTTCCCTCAAACTATCAATACTTCTGCTTTGTTAGCCTCAATAAGTTTTTATGATTTAAACAATGGATTAATTGTTGGTGAGGGCGGCAGCATTTTTAAAACTACCAATGGCGGGATTGATTGGATAAATGAATCGGGTGGAACAAAAAATCAAATTACCACTCTTTATTTTATTGATTCAAACACCGGCTATGCCGTAGGTGATTTCGGAACGATATTAAAAACTACTAATGGCGGATCTAATTGGACAGAAAAAGTTACCGGCTACTCCGATCTCCTTCAATCTGTTTATTTTGTTAATCAAACAACCGGTTATGCTGTCGGTGATTATGGTACTATATTAAAAACATCGGATGGCGGTTCAACATGGATTAAACAAAACAGTGGGATTACAGATTGGCTGCAAAGTGTAAGTTTTATTGATGAAAACGCCGGTTATGCAGCCGGTTATTACGGAACAATATTAAAAACTACAAACGGCGGAACAAATTGGATTGCACTATCTAGCGGAACACAATGTGTAATAAAATCTATTTGTATTATAGATTATAACACTGCTTATGCCGTTGGAGGCGAAACATACGGAGGTAGTGGAATAATTTTAAAGACAACCGATGGTGGTACAACATGGATTGAGAAATACAGTATTGAACAAGTTCTGTTTTGGTCAGTCGAGTTTATTGACCCGAACTATGGTTATGTTGTTGGAGGAAGCAACACCGGTTTTGGCAGCACAATTCTAAAAACTGTTGATGGCGGGTCTACCTGGTCTAATCAAACAGATGGGAATGGAAATAACTTATACTCAGCACATTTCCCAACTTCATCTATTGGATATGCAGCTGGATATAACGGAATAATATTAAAAACTTCGGATAGCGGAATAAACTGGATTAAACAAAGCAGCATTACAAATAATAGTATTTATTCGGTCTACTTTACTTCATCAACGATAGGATATATTGCTGGTAATGGCGGTACAATCATCAAGACAACTACCGGCGGTACAGATGTTGAGTTAAGTGATGAAAATAATCTGCCTACAGATTTTATGCTATATCAAAATTATCCGAATCCTTTCAATCCAACAACAACCATTGAATACACATTACCAGATGTAGAGACGACCCGACGGGTCGTCTTTACTACTTTGAAAGTTTATGATCTACTTGGTAGAGAAATTGCAACACTTGTGAATGAATATCAACAGCCAGGGAGATATTCTATACAACTTGATGTAAAGACGTTGCATCAGCCTCGACAAGGTAGAGGCTTGACGGGTGCAACGTCTTTACCAAGTGGAGTATATTTTTATACGTTAACAGTCAGTCCTTCAACAAGTCTTCGGCGAGCTCAGTCGAACCGCTCAGGACAAGTTACTTCGGCAAGTCTAGGGTATTCTTATTCCGCAACACGCAAAATGATTTTGTTGAAATAAGTTAAGGAAAAAGAAATGACCTCAAAAGTTCTATTTATTTTTCTGCTCTCTGCTGCATGCATTGGACAAAGTATTGCGCAGTCTCTTTCATATCAAGATTCCCCATTTGGTTTTACCTCGGCTATTAATCAATCGGATGCCGTTACGCTTGGAGCAAAATGGCTGCGCTACGGAGGCGATATGTTTTCGTGGAGAGAGATTGAGCCTCAAAGAGGGCTATACAAATGGGAAAAAACCGATGCAATTTTTTCGGAAGCCAGCCGCAACCATCTGAAACTATTTGTGACTCTTGCCTCACTGTCTCGCTGGATGGGACCATCTAATTTCCCGGGAGATGAATTGTCCGGTGACAAAGATGAATATAAAGATTTTCTAAAAAAAACGGTGGAGCGTTATGACGGAGATGGTCTTGATGACGCTCCCGGTTCGCCGGTGGTTAACGTCTGGCAGATAGAAAACGAAGTGGATCTGGATCTGGCGAGTGAATTGCTGCCACCCGCAGCTGTGGAGGATTACGTCTTATTTCTAAAAGAATCTTACATAATAATAAAGCAGACGGACCCGGAGGCAAAAGTGGCTATGACTGGAGTCGGGTTTCTCGCATCAGGATTGGAAGATTTTTTTACTCCGGTATTAGAAGAGTTGGATAGAATAAAGGAAAGTCCATCCGCCAGATATTTTGATATTTTTGATTTTCACTGGTACCCTTTTCTTGACAAGTACAACCATTTTCAAGAAAGTAAAGACGGCATAGAGACATCGATTTATTTAGATGACTATATTGATAAAATCGACCTGATGTTGACAAAGAACGGCTATCAAAATATGCCTCTCTACATAACTGAGATTGGTCAATACAGCGGACTGCCTGATCACATGGCATTATTCCGCAGTGAAAAAAACCAAACGGCTGAATTGTTGAAATTATATGTTTATCCTCTAGCTAAAGGGGTTGACAAGATATTTTGGGTGACAATAACCGAGTGGCCCGGAGACGGTGTTTTCGGCAACAGAGACGGTGCTTTCGACAACATGGGACTGATCAACAACCCTATTCAAGACGGTCTTTCCCACAAGAAACTTGCCTACTATACATACAAGAAGATGGTTGAGGTTCTGGAGGGAAGCGACTGGGATAGTATTCAAACAATCCAGGAATCAGACAATGTATATCTCTACAAGCTCACGAAGACCGGTAGACTCATCTGGGTTGCCTGGAATGACAGTTCAGCAACACAACAGATTTCCATTTCGGGAATAACTAGTAGTCAAGTGAGGGTTACTGCAACGATACCGAAATACGAATCGGGAAAAGATGTAACGGATTATAGCACTACTTTTCAGATGGATACACTTGCCGTTGTAAACGGCTCTGTATCGTTACAGTTGGGAGAAAACCCGGTGTTTGTGGAGGAGTTTACTATTACGTCCATTGAGGATGAGTCGGGTTCCATTCCGGAGGAGTTCGTTCTGTATCAGAACTACCCCAATCCCTTTAACCCGACAACGACGATTCGCTTCTCACTTCCACAGCGTGAGTTTGTGACGCTGAAGGTCTTTGATGTTCTTGGAAGAGAAATTGCAACACTTGTAAATGAATATCAACAGTCAGGGAAATATTCTATACAACTTGATGTAAAGACGTTGCATGCAACGTCTCTACCAAGTGGAGTATATTTTTATACGTTAACAGTCAGTCCTTCCAGTCGCGACTTGGCAATCGAGCCAAGGCGGACGACAAGCTCAGGACGTGAATTTCAGGAAACGAAAAAAATGATTCTTCTTAAGTAACATTATTAAGATCGATATAGAACAAATCACTTAAGAATTATTAATTAATGCGGAAACTTTATGAATCTAAATAAATTCTATTTGTTCAGGTATATAATTACTGCAATATTAGTTTTACCGGTCGCTGTTTATTCACAAGCATACAATGGGTACACTTTGTTTAGTCCAAACAATTCCCGTTATACATATTTGATTAACATGAACAATGAAGTGCTTCATACCTGGTCCCATACAAAGAGCGGCGGTTATTCATGTTATTTACTAGAAGATGGTTCGTTGTTACGACCGGCGTTATCGACCAATTCATCATTGGGAGGCGGAGGTGAAGCCGGTGTAGTTCAAAAATATTCATGGGATGGTTCATTAATTTGGGAATATACATACAGTAGTTCTAATTACAGAACTCATCACGATATCGAACCGATGCCGAATGGAAATGTTCTTCTTATAGCTTGGGAAGTAAAAACCGCTGCACAAGCAGTTCAAGCTGGTTTAAACCACAGCGCTTCAATCTGGCCGGATCATATAATTGAAGTAGAGCCGGTAGGAAGTAATGGAGGTAATATTATATGGCAGTGGCATTTCTGGGATCATCTTGTACAAGACTATAATTCTACAAAAAGTAATTACGGTGTTGTTGCCGGTCATCCCGAACTTTTAAATATTAATGAAGGCAGCAGTCGGTCCGGTGATTGGACTCATATCAACGGTATAAGTTATAATCCCGATGCCGACGAAATAGTAATTTCTTCTCACAACCTGGATGAAATTTATGTAATTGATCATAGTACTACGACTGCGGAAGCTGCAAGCCATAGCGGTGGTAAGCACGGAAAGGGTGGAGATATACTTTATCGTTGGGGAAAACCATCAAACTATGGTGCTTCGGGTACACAGATATTTAATGTTGTTCATAGTTCTGTTTGGATCCCGGATAGTTATCCTGGTGAAGGAAATATTATGGTTTTTAATAACCGCGAAGGTCAAGGGACATCGCAGATAGTTGAACTAACACCTCCAAAAGATGACAACGGTAATTACATTTTGAATGCCGGTTCTGCTTTTGGCCCCACATCACCAACATGGACGTACAGCGCATCAGGATTTTACTCAAATCATCTAGGTGGTGTTCAGCGGTTTCCGAATGGAAACACTTTAATTGTTGAATCGACAAGCGGATACATGTTTGAAGTTAACAGCAGCGGCAGTGTTATTTGGGATTACAATTATGGAAGAGAAGTTGTAAGGGCACTTCGCTACGCTCCCACTTATTCCGGAATTTTATTAAACGATTCAATCGATGCAGATGACGGGTTGGTAACAGATTATCAACTTTCACAAAATTATCCGAATCCGTTTAATCCCGAAACAGTTATCCAATTTAAAATTCCGGTTGGTGGAATTATTTCGCTTAAGGTATATGATAATCTCGGTAGAGAAATTGTTACACTTGTGGACGAATACAAAGAAGCCGGTACATATAATGTTACATTTAATGCATCCGAACAACCTTTATCAAGCGGAGTTTATTTTTATCGCTTGGTAACCGGGAATAAAATTCTTGCTAAGAAGATGGTTTATGTGAAATAGAAAAAATTATTTTGTAAATAGAATTCCACACTCCTTCCCCCATAGGCATCAAAAACCTCGATGACTTTGATTTTGTCTTTCGAGGTTTTGTTTTTGAGAATTAAATTTTATCAAATGACCCGGTTAAAATTTTTTTCTTACAGCATTTTTTTCTCAGGCCGAATTACAATTAATGTCTGTAATCCGGGGATATGATTGTTATTAATTTCCACTTGACATTATTGGTTTAATTCGTGAAGTTACGCAAGCAATAAAGTAAACCATAAAGTAAACTGACATTTTTCATTAAATATTAATAAAACAAATTAAAATGAAAGCAAAAGCAATTACTTTGAATGACATAGCTGCTAAATTGAATGTTTCGACAGTTACAGTGTCAAAAGCGTTAAGAAACCATCCGGATATATCCCCGGCTACTACTAAGCTTATAAAAAATACCGCTGAAGAACTTGGATATACACCCAATATTATGGCAAGAAATTTATCCGCAAGAAAATCCAATACCATAGGATTAGTTGTTCCTAAAATTGCACATTTCTTTTTCGGATCGATCATCGAAAACATTTACGATATAGCTTTTGAAAATAATTATGAAATAATTCTTACTGTATCTCAAGAGAATACCGAAAGGGAAAAGAAACATATACAAACATTGCTCGCTATGAAAGTTGATGGAATAATAATATCAATAACACAAGAGACACGTGATTATGAAATATTCGAGATTGTAAAGCGAAGAGGAGTACCGATTGTTTTTATCGACCGTATCCCTCAAATTGAAAATATTAACTCCGTTGCTATCAATGACAAAAATGGTGCTATCAAAGCAATTGAACATGCCATTAAATTAGGATATAAAAAGATTGGGCATTTTGCCGGTTATACAAATATCAATATTGGCCGCGAAAGATTGCTTGGTTTTAAGGAGGCAATGGAAAGAAATAATATTGCGATCAATCCAGATTGGATTATTGAAGGTGGATTTGGAGAGAACTATGGTTATGATGCTTTTATGAGACTTTACAAACAAAACAATCTTCCTGATTTAATTTTTACAGTTACCTACCCGGTTGCACTCGGTGTTTATATGGCGGCAGCTGAGGTCGGTTTAAAAATACCGGATGATGTTGATGTAATTTGTTATGGTAATGCCAAGGTACAAAACTTTTTATCTCCGCCATTAAGCTGTGTTGATCAACCAACAGATAAAATTAGCAGAAATGCGATGGATATTATTCTGCATAATATTAATAGTCAGGATTTAGTTGAACCGAGAAATATTGTTATTGAAACCGATCTAATTCTTCGCGGAACGTGTACAAAATTTAATAAAGCTACATAGTTCAATAATAATATGTAAAAGAAATCTCTCTATTGAATCAGTTACTACGTAAGATACCGTTATCAGCACTTCTTTTATTTGTATTCCTATTAAACAATTCCCAGAATGTTTTTTGCGCTGAATCAAATATTTGCCAAAATATAGATGCAGTTGTTGCGTTAGATGGCAGTGGAGATTTTTCATCGATTCAAACAGCGATTGATTCAGCCCCGGATAGTTTAAAAAAATCTTATCGAATTTTTATTAAAAACGGTATTTACAAAGAGAAAATTTTTGTCAACAAAAGTTTTATAACGCTGATCGGAGAAGATAGAGACAGTACATGGATTATATACCCGGAACTAAGGAAAAATTGGCGGGCATTAAACAATGATAGTGATTGGGGTTCTGCTGTGATAAATATTGCAGATGATGTAACCGATCTAACATTTGCTAATCTCTCAATCTATAATAATTACGGATCGTTGTATGATGATCATGATCATCAATTTACCATACGTGGCGGAGGAACGAAAGTAGTAATTGTTAACTGCTTTATTAAATCGGATGGCGGCGATGCGCTGAGTCTCTGGAATTCCAGTAATGGTTATTATTACCATGCCTACTGCAAATTTGAAGGCTGGGTCGATTTTGTTTGTCCTAGAGGATGGTGCTATATAATAGATAGCGAGTTTTATAGTTATAGTAAAACTGCAAGTATCTGGCATGATGGTAGTTTTGACAAAGATCAGAAATTTGTAATACGAAATTCTTTCTTTGATGGAATACCAGGGTTTGCGCTAGGCAGAAACCATAGGGATGGACAGTTCTTTTTAATTGATTGTACTTTTTCAGATTCCTTGGCTGACAAACCAATTTTTATTGTACGGTATGACGATACTACCCGTAATAAACCAATCTTCTGGGGTGAGAGATATTATTATAATAATTGTAGAAAGAAAGGTCGTGAATATTCCTGGTATGATGATAATCTTCACTTGTATGATGAAAGACTTAAAGTGGATGATATTACATCATCATGGACATTTAATAATAAATGGGCACCTGAACAGAATTTAGACGAAATAATTCCATTCGCTTCATTCCCTTCTTTAGAAAAAATTCCAGGGGATAATAATTCTGAAGATGTATTACTTAAGTGGAAATCCGGCAGACATGCAATATCACATAATTTTTATCTTGGTGAAACTCCAGAAGTATCATTTGTAACAAACACAAATGAAGTGGCAATCAGTCTAAAAGATATTGAACCAAACAAAACTTACTATTGGCGCGTTGATGAGGTAACTTCCCATAAAATTGTTAAAGGTAAATTGTGGAAATTTATCAAGCCAGCATCAAATGAATAAAATATTACTTCTAATCATACTTTTATTATCAAATTGTTTTGCGCAAAACATAACGATCATAAACGGCATTGCACGAGATACATCTTTTTCAAGTGGTAGTGAGATAAAGAAAGTTCAAAAATTATTTCCATTTGCCGAAATTGTAAAACTGATCATTCCGCCAAATGTTGATGTAATAAGAGATCTTAAATATGTAACGTATGATAATCGAAGTTTATGTTTAGATATCTTTCTTCCCAAAAACGTTTTTAAAAAGCATTTACCATGTATATTAATTATCCATGGAGGTGGTTGGTTTTCTGGTAATAAAGGAATGGAATGGCCAACAGCTATTGCCTTAGCATCGAATGGATTTATTACAGCCACAGTAGAATACCGTTTGTCACCTGAAGCTTTATACCCGGCAGCAATTTATGATTTGAAAAATGCCGTGAAGTGGATCAAAGGGAAATCTACTGCATACAGAATTGACACTAACAAAGTTGCAGTATTGGGAGGTTCTGCCGGTGGTGAATTAGCTGCGTTTATCGGTGCTACGAATAACATTTCAAAATTCGATCAGGTTATTGACTCACTAAGTAACAGTAGTTCAGTTCAAGCAGTAATTGATATTGATGGTATCTTAGATTTCACTCATCCAGCGGAGAGTGGAAAAGATGTTAATCCTCTTAAACCATCTGCCGGCAAAAAGTGGTTTGGTTATTCAATTAAGGAAAATTCAAGCGTATGGATTGAAGCGTCACCTATGATGCACATTAATAAAAATACTCCGCCGATTCTGTTTATAAATAGTTCTATAGAACGGTTTCGTGCCGGAAGAGATATAGTAATCGAAAGACTTAACGGTTATAACATCTATTACGAATTATATGAATTGCCTAATACACCACATACATTCTGGATGTTCAAACCGTGGTTTGATATAACAATAAATCATGTAATAAATTTTCTGAACAAAGTATTCTTGAACTAGTTTGCTTTTTTTTGTGGCTAATAAGCTGGAGTACAATTTTCTGGACTTTGTGTATTAATATATTTTTTTAAAAATAAAATCAGTTTACGGCTGAATTTCAAAACCACCCATCTAAACCAGAATTTTTTTCTTGACAATAATAATAGATTTTAAGAATTTAAGTAAGCAATAAAGTAAACAATAAAGTAAACTATTTCTCGCTTCAATTTCTCAATAAATGATTTTTAAGCAATTATACGATGTTTGTTAAAAAAAGTAGATAAATATTAGCGTTCAACTCAAATAAAAAACTTCTTTGTGAGAGGTTAACGATGAAATCTATTATTACTCTGTTCACTTTATTAATGCTAATTGTAATCTCACCAGTTTATAGTCAAGGTATCTTAAGAGGAATTGTTAGTGATTCTACAACCAATAACCCATTGGTAGGTGGTAATGTTTATCTAATTGGTACTGCATTAGGCAGTGCAACAGATATCGAAGGCGAATTTAGAATTAATCGTGTACCGGCCGGAAATTATAAAGTTAAGATTTCATACATAGGTTATAAAACGAAAGAAATTGATATTTCAATTTCCGATAATGAAATGTCACTTCTTAATGTTTACTTAACACCTGATATTATTGAAGGCGAGACTATTGTTGTAACCGGTCAAGCGGTTGGTCAGGCAGCGGCAATAAACCAGCAATTAACATCTAACACTATTGTTAATATTATATCAAGGGAAAAAATCCAGGAATTGCCAGATGTAAATGCCGCTGAAGCAATCGGCCGTTTACCGGGTGTTTCTATTTTAAGATCTGGTGGTGAAGCAAATAAAGTAATATTGCGTGGATTAAGTGATCAATATACCAATGTAACTATTGACGGCGTTAAAATAGCATCGACAGATGCAACAAGCAGAGGACTGGATTTAAGTACTATCTCACAAAGTTCTCTTGTTGGTATAGAATTATACAAAGCTCTCACACCGGATAAAGATGCTGATGCACTTGCCGGCAGCATTAACTTAGTAACTAAAAAAGCTCCTTCATTAAGGGAATTAGAGGCAATCCTAAAGGGTAATTATAATGATATCATGGGTTCTGTTGCACAGTATGATTTATCGCTCAAGTACGGGGAAAGATTCTTTGATAATTTTTTGGGTATTCAAATTAACGGTAATCTCGAAAATAAAATTAGAAGCAGTGAGAGAATAAATATCGATTATGATCAAACAATAAATAATCAAACAGACTACGAGATAAATAATTTTACGCTGGCATTCACGGATGAAATCAGGAAAAGAGAAGGAGGCAGTCTCCTCCTTGATATTAATACTCCGGATAATGGATCAATAAAGATTAATAATGTATTTAACAGCACCAAAAGAGATTACCTTTTACACACAAGAGATTATCCATCGGGCGGAGGTACCGGCGGCACGGTTACGTATGCATTCCGTGATAGGGAACAAGTAATTGAGACATTTAACAGCTCTATAACCGGAGATAATTATTTATTTGGTTTCAATTTAACATGGGGTCTCTCATTTGCTCAATCAACCTCAGAATTTCCTTATGATTACTACATCGATTTTCTAGAACCTTCATCAGACAATTCAGGTATGATGAACACGCCGCGATTAAAGAACAATCCGGAGAAATTAATTCCATTTGCATATAATAATTTTACCGCAGCAACACTTTACGGCGCCAATTATCGTACCCAGAATAATTTAGAAATAGACAAGACTTTATTTCTCAACCTAGCAAGAGAATATTCTTTGGGAAATTATATTTCTGGTGAATTCAAGTTTGGAGGAAAGTATAAATCCAAAAGTCGTAACAATAGTAATACTGAAAAATACGCGCCCTACTACTTAGGTTATTGGAGAGCGTATGAATACCTACCGGATGGTACGATTCAGCCAAAAGATTTGAGCGGAACATATTTCGATGCTTTCTTCCAGAGATATTTAGATAATCCTCTCAATAATACTTTATCATTTATTGAATATTTAGACAGCGAGCCGCAATCGAGAGATATGTATGATATATATAGACTCAGTCCACTAATCAATAGAGATAAGATGCGCCAATGGTATGATCTTAATAAAAACGGTGTTGATAAAAACGGTGTGGCATATGAATACTATAACGATCCGTCTGTTCGTGCTAATTATTATGATATAAGTGAAACAGTATCTTCTGCTTACTTTATGAATACATTGAAACTTGGTCAGGATGTTACATTTATTGCCGGACTAAGAATAGAAAGTGAAGACAATGACTACAAGAACAAATACTCTTTGGTAGATTTCAGCGGATTTCCGGTTCCACGCGATGATACAAGGGATACAACTTCTTCTTACTCCGAAACCATTTACTTGCCAAATTTTCATTTGAATATCAAGGCAACAGATTTCTTGAATATTCGGCTCGCAGCTTACAAAGCTTTGGCGCGCCCTGATTTTAATATGAGGTTAAATTCATACTTTGCTTGGCGACCGTCTGCTTCAACGTCTGATAAGCAATTAATCATTGGTAATCCAATCTTAAAAACTGCACAAGCTTGGAATTTTGAAATCAACACTTCTTTCTATGGGAATGAAATAGGATTAATCTCATTATCTGTTTTCTATAAAGAGATTAAAAATATGTACCACATGCTTAATGGACTTAATACGACCGGTAATATTATGATTGAAAGTCTTGGTCTTAATTGGAAAACAATTCATGTAGGTACTTATGCTTTAACTGTTCCGTATAATTCACCTAAACCAACAAAGGTTTGGGGATTTGAACTTGAACACCAGATTAATTTTACATTTCTACCCGGGCTATTGAAGAACCTTGTACTGAGTTATAACGCATCAATCGTTCGGTCGGAAACTTACCTTATAGCATCAAGAATAGATACTGTTGTATATTATATTCCCCCGTTAACAACGCCATTTTATAAGTACGAAGAACATCCTATCCAGGTAAAACAGCAATTGGAAAATCAACCTGAATTTTATGGAAATATTTCTTTGGGTTATGATATTGATGGATTCTCAGGTAGAATATCATTATTCCATCAATCTGAATATAATCTTTCATTTACACCAAGCGGCAGAGGCGATTTAATTGTTAATCCTTTTACAAGACTGGATTTAGCTTTGAAACAACAAATCACAGATTATCTTTCCGTTATGTTGAACATTAGTAACCTTACAAATATAAAAGAAGGTAATTCAATTAATAATAGGGTAAACGGTTATAAAATATTGAACATAAGCGAAAGGTACGGTTTAACAGCCGACCTTGGTATTAAGGTAGTCTTATAGTAATGGTTAATAACACTAAAATATACAGCGGTGTATCAGCTAAAAAAAATTATAAAATTAAACAAATGAACATCATCTTTTCACTCAATAACAAATCAATAAAAATAGGAGGCATTATGCTGCAAAGGAAAAACAGTTTTTATTTACTCATGCTGTTTTTATTCATCTCCTCTTTCTCTTATAGTCAAAGTGTAAAAGTGTTAAGACAATATGATGGAACAACTGATTCATACCTTGTTGCACAAATTAAAGCTGACACAGTAGAAACCGGCGGTTTACTTTCTGATAGGGTTTATGAATTGACAAATGGTGGACTCTACCTTAATACTGAAATATTAAATGTGGCTGCAAATCGCACAATACGCTTAAGGGCACCGAATGGTGCAAAACCGATCATTTATCAATATCCAACCGGAACCGGTGCAAATCCACAACGTCCTCCCGGAAATTTGTTTGTTCTACTTGGCGGTAATCTTGAAATG
>DYJK01000050.1 GCA_020723165.1 Melioribacter roseus
GGACGCATAGCAAAATTAGTCCATTGATAATACTGTTGTAATTTTATTATTATTATCCCAACAGTTCAGGAAAGATCATGAAGAAAATTTTTTTTGCCATTTTCATTCTTTCAACAATACTATTATCCGCTCAAACAAAATATTTAGTCTATTTCAAAGACAAAGGTACGGATTCCCAACATAGATTGAATAAATCTTCACTATTGTTTCAAGAAGCAGAAAAAGAATTAACCCCAAGAAGTATTGAACGCAGAAAAAAAGTGATGGGTGAAGAAAACTACATCACATTTGAGGATTTGCCGCTGAATGATAGTTACGTTGAACAAATAGAATCTAACGGAATTAAAATTGCTAACAAACTTAAATGGTTTAATGCTGTTTCGTGTTATCTGACAATTGAAGAATACAATTTAATCAAGCAATTACCGTTTGTTAAAAAGATAGAATTAGTTGGGAAATTTGTATCGCGCAAACCGATTGAAGATAATGAGCAAAGACCGGGTGATAGTTCATCAAGGTTATATAAAACTAATTACAATCTTGATTATGGTTCTTCGTTAACTCAAAATGAACTAAGCGAAATCCCGGTTGTTCATGATCTTGGGATAAATGGGAGTGGTGTGTTAGTCGGTTTACTCGATACGGGATTTAGATGGCAAACCACAAGTTCAGTTGAAACAAGAAACGTTGTTGCTGAGCGGGATTTTATTCAAGGTGATAATGTAACTGGGAATCAAGTCGGTGATGCATCGGGACAGGATTCGCATGGGACAAATGTCTTTTCAATTATCGGTGGATATGCACCCGGTTCGTTAATTGGTCCGGCTTATGGTGCAAGTTTCCTTTTGGCTAAAACAGAATATGTACCGGACGAAACACATGCTGAAGAAGATAATTATGCAGCGGCACTTGAATGGATGGAAGGTTTGGGTGTTGATATTACAAGCAGCTCGCTCGGTTATTCCATTTTTGATAATACTACTTATTCATACACTTATGAAGACATGAATGGCAATACAACAATTGTTGCGCAAGCGGCTAACCTTGCATTTGATAGGGGCATAATAACACTCACTGCTGCCGGTAATGATGGAGATAAAGCTTGGTACTACATTTCCTCACCGGGTGATGCATTTGACATTATTACGGTTGGTTCAGTTAATTCAAGCAATGCAGTAGTGGGATCCAGCAGCCGCGGTCCAACTTCCGATGGAAGAATTAAACCTGATCTTGTTGCATTGGGGAATGGTGTATATCATTCAAATGTTGGTACTTCTTCGTATAATTTCGGAGCTGGGACATCCTATGCCACTCCAATAACTGCCGGGGTTACTGCACTGCTTAAATCGGCTTTCCCTCATCTAACAAACCAGCAAGTTCGACAGATTATGCTTGAATCCGGTGATAATTTAACCACTCCGAATAACGAGAGGGGATATGGATTGATTTCGGCGAAGCGCGCAATAACTTATCCTAATCTTGAAAAAATTGGGAATGAGTATAAACTTCATAAAATTTTTATAGATGATCGCGGTGTAGATTCCAGTACTGTTATGATGTCTATTAATATTCCAAGTTATTTTGCATGGGACCCGGTTATTGTACCGCTTAGTTACGATGGATATTCAAGGTATAGTTATACATTTTCTGATTTACCGTCAGGTCATCAAATAGAAATACAATTTAATTATGTTACAAAAACCGGTGTCACGGTTTACGAACCATTTCCAGGCAGTTACAAATTTTATTGGGGTGATCTAATTATTAGCAATGTAGCTAATGAAGGTATCGAAGAGATTCCTACCCAATTTAAACTATATCAAAATTATCCTAATCCGTTTAATCCGAGCACGACAATAAATTATGCTCTTCACACCCCCACCTTCGGTGTCCCCTCTCGAGAGGGGAATAAAAGTGGTGTGTTTGTAACATTAAAAGTTTACGATATCTTAGGTAGAGAAATCGCAACACTTGTTAATCAATTTCAACAGCCAGGGAAATACTCAGTGCTTTATAACGTAGAGACGCTCCATGGAGCGTCTCTACCAAGTGGTGTATATTTTTACACGCTGAGGGTTGGAGACTCTTCTCCCGATAAATCGGGATCAGAGTTTATGGAAACAAAGAAGATGGTGCTAATCAAATGAAATAATTTAATAAAGCATTTTTAATTTTTAAATAAAATGTTATTTTGATATTACTAAACAAAAACTTTGGAGGTAATATGAAATACTTTGCATTAGTATTGTTAATTGGTGTTTTTACTTTTCTATCTTGTACCGATAGTAGTACTGAAAATCCTATGGAAAGTTCTAAGAATCAAAATGCTATTATTAAACCAACTGTTATAATGACTGTTCATGGTAAAGTTGAATTTAGTGATGGTACTGTTTATGAATCTTTGGATCAACCCAAAAATTTTGCAATGCCAGAAAAGTATATTGGAAAAGTTACTCAGATTAAAAAAGTTACTAATGCACCAGAATATGAGTTGATTTTTAATTTATTCTCGGGCGGAGAAATGCTTGTTTACGGTAGTGTAATTATGAGTTATTGGTTCGGTGTAGATTACGCACGTTATGGTTACATAGGCGTTAATGCTAGTGGTTTTGCTGGTGCTGCTTATTCAAGTTCTACAATAGCTTGTAATGCAAATATTATAGATGATGCTGGGTGGTCTATTGATAAGAGACTAGATTGGTCCAACGCTGTTAATATGACACGTCCTATTAGTCAATTTTATACTAATCTATTATTAATGACCGAGGGTTACATGTCGTTCTCTCAATTTGAAGGTCAGGTGCAAATTGTTGCAGAAGGCCCTTATTCAGCATATAAGTGGGTACAAGTATATGAACTTAATTATCATTTTACTGCTGCTACTCATCGATTTCTGCCTTAATAGTTAACTGAATTGCATTTTTATAAAAGAGACCTCTATCTTATTATTAAGTCGTTATTGTAGAAAACAAAATATAGTAGGAATCTCTTTTAATATTAAATCTTTATTTTATCTTAACTCGAATAAATTATTTTAGTAAGAGTTTGTTTTAGGTTGAGATGAGCGAAATAATTTATTCTAATCAGTATGAATATCTTTCATCGTTACGCAGCGAGCCGGATGCATTAATTAAAGAGATGGAAGAATATGCAGAAGCGAACCGAATCCCAATTCTAAATTGGAA
This sequence comes from Melioribacter roseus, assembly GCA_020723165.1. Classification (GTDB taxonomy): domain Bacteria; phylum Bacteroidota; class Ignavibacteria; order Ignavibacteriales; family Melioribacteraceae; genus DYJK01. Next base: position 3,186 of record DYJK01000050.1, read on the forward strand.
AGCCGCCGAACTCCTCGAACAAATTATTCTTATGATTCGCCCTAAACGCGTACTGGAGATAGGGACTGCCATTGCATATTCATCAATTCGTATTGCACGAAAACTTAGGAAGAAAGGTATTGTTGATACAATTGAAAAAAGTTTAGATAACATATCACTCGCTAGTGATTTTATTAAAAAAGCAGATTTATCGGAAAAGATCAATCTGATCGAAGGGGATGCATTAGACATTATGCCTCAGCTTTCTAAAAAGTATGATTTGATTTTTCTTGATGCTGATAAAGAAGATTATGAAAAACTGTTTTATTATTCGCTGGTTTTGCTTAAAAAGAACGGTGTAATATTTATTGATAATCTTTTATGGCATGGATTTGCTGCTTCATCTAAAGTACCACCGAATTATAAGAACTCAACTAAAATGATACGCGAGTTCAATAAATTGTTTACAAATCAAAAAGCATTAGAAACGACAATTTTACCGATAGGTGACGGTATCGGTATTGGAGTAAAAATTTGAACGATTCAAAATCGGAAATTGAAAATATACTTACCGAAGTTGATAAACTTGCTGAGGGTAAAATCTTAAATAGGGAAGACCTACATCGTCTAATTGATTTGGCTCTACAAACCAATCAAATGAAAAAGTTAGAGGAACTATCCTTCCAGGCAAGATTTTCTCAAGGATTATTGAAAATCATCCGGACAAAAGATAATTCTATTAACGATGAATATTTTGTTGTAGTAAGAAATGAGTTTGGCGGAGGCATCGAAAAAATAAAAAATCTTATTAATGATTTAATTCCGCAAAGTGAAAAATTCATAAGGGAAATTTTTGAAAACAAATATTTCCAGTTAACACAGCAGAGTTTATCCAACCTAAATAATCTCTGTACTGATCTAAGTTATTTAAAAATGTATTTTAATGATCGTAAACGTTTGTGAGTTAAAAGTGAGAGGATTCAAAAATAAGTTTTGAATCCTCGTTTGGAATCTTATTTGTGTCTGCGGAGAGTTTCGGAATATTTTTCAGCCACATCCTGAACTGATTTACTTGATATGAGGTTGTAAATTCTATTTCTTAGATCTGCCCATTCTTCGTGTAACGGACAAGGATTTTCATCGGAACATTCTTTAAGCCCGGTAACACATTTTAAATTAATGACCGGACCTTCAACACGTTCGACAATTTCAAGAATAGAACTTTTCTTAGCTAATTCTGTAATCTTAAATCCACCACCACGACCTTTGAATGAATCAACGTAACCGTATTTTGCCATTCTTTGCAGAATTTTTGCGAGATAATGTGCTGGTATGTCTTCACTCTTTGCTATTTCAGAGGACATTATAAGGTTTTCTTTTGGTTGACGAGCTAAAAAGAGGATAGCTCTTATTGCATATTCACCGGTTTTTGTATAAATCATGCAAACCCTCTATTTATTAATTAAAATCAATTTTTTTAATGGATTATTATATCCTAATAAAAATTAAGTAAATAGCCTCTCTTTGTCAACAATTAATATTTTCCATTCAAAAGTAAAACTGCTGGTTTGTAATTGTGGGGTTAATCCTATTCAATGAAAGGGAAAGGATATCGCTTATGAATTGTTCTTTTTTAGCTGCTTCAATCGAGAAATGGAGCTCCGTTCCAATGTCGAATTGCGATTTTTCAACTTTACATCCGTACTTAGCCAAAAGACGATGAACTAAATTAGAGTATTCAAACTCGAACTTAACACTTAATCTTTCCATTAATTTTTTTTCTGACGGTTTTATTTGCTTCAAGCATTTATAGGCAGAATCGTAATATGCCTTACCAAGCGGACCAACACCGAGTTTTGTTCCGCCAAAGTATCTTGTAACAATCACGATTATGTTTGTAAGGTTAAAATGATTTACAGCATTCAGAATCCTTATACCGGCAGTGCCGCCTGGTTCTCCGTCATCCGAATATTTTGAGGAACCATCTGCTAATTTGTAAGCATAACAGTTATGTGTTGCATCATAATATTTTTTTTTAATGTTGCTCAAAAAGTTGTTCGCTTCTTCAATAGTTCCGACCGGAAAGGCATGGGCAATGAATTCGGAACCTTTTTCCTTGATTTTTGATTCATTGACTGAAAGGATCGTTAAGATTTTTAAAGGAAGAGGCATAAATTTTTATGATTAATTAAATTGATTTTATTACCGTGATTATCTAAAATAACAAATTGAACTTCGGCAAATTTATCGAAATGAACTCATTTAATAAAATTATCATCAAAGGGGCAAGGGAACACAACCTCAAGAATATCGATCTTGAGATTCCGCGCGATTCCTTGGTTGTGGTAACCGGTCTATCGGGTTCGGGCAAGTCATCCCTTGCTTTCGATACAATTTACGCAGAAGGACAGCGGAGGTATATCGAATCTCTCTCATCGTACGCACGCCAATTTCTTAATATTCTTGAGAAGCCGGATGTTGATTTGATTGAAGGATTGAGCCCGGCAATATCGATCGAACAAAAATCAACAACCGGTAATCCACGTTCTACAGTCGGAACCGTAACCGAGATTTACGATTACCTTCGATTGCTTTACGCAAGGGTCGGTAAAGTTTATTGTTTCAATTGCGGCAGACCGGTTGAAAAACAATCATCGGATCAAATAATTGATTTTATCATTAAGGATTTTGAAGACAAAAAAATACAATTGTTAGCCCCGGTCGTTAGAGGAAGGAAAGGTCATTACCGCGAACTCTTCCAGGAAATTTTGCGCGATGGTTTTTTACGTGTCCGTGTTGATGGAGAAACACACGAGTTAATCGATGACTTTAAAGTAACAAGGTATAAAACACACGATATAGAAATTGTTATAGACCGTTTGAAAGTTGATCAATCATCGCGTTATAGAATACGCCAATCGGTTGAAGTTGCATTGAATTACGGGAACGGAAATTTAATTGTTTACGATGGCGAACAAGATTACTGGTTCAGCAGAAATTTTGCTTGCGCACATTGCGGCATCGGTTTCCAGGAATTGGCGCCTAACTCATTCTCTTTTAACTCACCGTATGGATCTTGTCCTGATTGTGATGGGCTTGGTGAGAAAAAAGAATTAGATGAAAATTTGATAATCCCCGATTGGGACAAAACGATAAATGAAGAAGGAATACTTGCACTCGGTAAGCCGCGCAATATCTGGTTCTTCAATCAATTGGAAAGTATAGCTGAGAAATTTGGATTCAATTATGACACTCCATTGAAGGATTTGACCAAAGAACAAATTGATGTTTTGATGAACGGTACTAAGGAAAAAATTCCATTTAAGTACACGTATGGCGGCGGCAGAACCGTTACATATATGCACAAGTTCGGCGGTGTGATGAATTATATCAGGCATTATTACGATTCTACTTCATCGAACAAGATACGCGAATGGGCTGAATCTTACATGAACACAAAGACGTGTTCAACATGTAACGGGGGAAGATTAAAGAAGGAATCACTCGCTGTTAAACTAGATGAGAAAAACATAGCGGTAGTAACTTCGTTATCGATCGAAAAAAGTTTGAAATTCTTTTCCCAGCTAAAATTTACCGAACGTGAGGAAATTATTGCAAGACAGATAATGAAAGAGATTACATCCCGTCTGCAATTTTTATTGAATGTGGGATTAGATTACTTGACACTTGATCGATCAGCACGAACTTTATCAGGTGGTGAATCGCAAAGGATACGTTTGGCAACACAGATCGGTTCGCAGTTATCAGGTGTTTTGTATGTACTTGATGAACCGAGCATCGGTCTGCATCAATCGGACAATATAAAACTGATCGGCTCATTAAAAAATTTACGCGATCTCGGTAATACAATAATTGTTGTTGAACATGACCGCGAGACAATAGAAAGTTCGGATTTTATTGTCGATCTTGGTCCGCGTGCCGGTGAACATGGCGGCGAGGTTTGCATAGTCGGGAAAACCGATGATATTCTAAAATCAAAAAATGGATTTGATTCCCTCACGATTCAATATTTGAAAGATAGAAAGAGAATCGAAATCCCAAGCGAAAGAAGAAAAGGGAATGGCAAGTTAATAGAATTAAAAGGTGCATCCGGCAACAATTTGAAAAATGTTAATCTAAAAATTCCACTCGGTACTTTTACGGCTGTAACCGGTGTAAGCGGTTCGGGTAAATCTTCCATAATTAATGAGACACTTGTTAAAATTTTATTCAGGAAAATTTATGATTCAAAAGTAGTTCCGTTGAAGTACAAAGAGATAAAAGGACTTGAGGAGATTGACAAAATAATTGAAATCGATCAATCACCGATTGGCAGAACACCGCGTTCTAATCCGGCAACATACACCGGTTTATTTACACATATCCGCGATCTCTTTGCACAACTTCCTGAATCGAAGATGAGAGGGTACGGACCCGGCAGATTTAGTTTTAATGTAAGCGGAGGCAGATGCGAAGAATGCGAGGGTGATGGATTAAAAAAAATTGAAATGAATTTCTTACCGGACGTTTATGTGTTGTGTGAATCGTGTAACGGGAAAAGATACAACAGAGAGACATTAGAAATTTTGTACAAGACAAAATCGATCTCGGATGTGTTGGATATGACCGTAGAAGATGCAGTAGAATTTTTCGAAGATTACCCGGCACTCTCCCGTAAAATCAAATCACTGAACAATGTTGGTCTTGGATACATCAAACTTGGCCAGCAAGCAACAACGTTATCGGGCGGTGAAGCGCAGCGTGTTAAACTTGCAACGGAATTAAGTAAAATTGGCACCGGGAAAACATTGTATGTTTTGGATGAACCTACAACCGGTCTTCATTTTGAAGACGTAAATATTTTACTTAAAGTTTTGAACCAGCTTGTAGAGAAAGGAAATACCGTTGTTGTTGTTGAGCATAATTTAGATGTTATTAAAGTTGCCGATCATATTATTGATCTTGGTCCGGGCGGAGGCGAGTACGGCGGAAATATTATTGCTGCCGGAACACCCGAAGAAGTTTCTGAAAATGATAACAGTCTTACCGGGCAATTTCTTAAAAAAGAATTATCTAGAAATAGAAAGGTGATAGATGAAAAACAAAGTCAGTGAATTCCGTGCATACCGCACTGAGATGAATGACAGAATTTTGAACTCCGGGTTCCGCGATTTCAATAAATTTTTCGCTCTCGATAATAAAGCATATATTGATGGTGCATTACCGGCAAAAACAAAGGAACTTATGGGTCTTGCCGCCTCTATGGTCTTGAGATGTAACGACTGTATACTTTATCATATAGATCGTTCAATTGAAGAAGGTGCAACAGAACAAGAGCTCTACGAAACTTTTAACATTGCCTTGATTGTGGGTGGTTCAATCGTTATTCCGCACCTTCGCTACGCAGTGGAAAAAATGGATGAAATTTTCAGAGAAAAAAATGCCGGCAAATAAATTAATTCTTGCTGCACGTATAGTTACTTGCGATGATAACGATAATGTTTTTATCAATCATGCAATAGAGATTCAGGATGATGTTATTACGCGCATAGCACCTTTGCAGCAATTTGATCTTAGCAAATTTAGCGGTGAGATGTATGACTATTCGGAATACACTTTAATACCGGGATTTGTCCAAACTCATATTCATCTTTGCCAGACACTTTTCCGCGGACTTGCCGATGATCTTGAACTTTTAGATTGGCTGCAAAAAAAAATCTTTCCATATGAGAATGCTCACAATGCAGCATCACTAAGTGCCTCGGTTCGGCTTGGACTTCACGAGTTACTAAGCGGTGGAACAACAACAATAGTCGATATGGGAACACTCCGCAACCAGGAAATAATTTTTGATGAATTGATCTATGCAAAGATTCGAGCTTTTGCCGGTAAATGTATGATTGATGAAAACGATCTATCAGGCAATTTCAAAGAATCAACCGATGAAAATCTTAAATCCTCATATGAACTTGCAAAGGAGTTCCACAACATACCGGATGGTAGAATAAAATACGCTTTTGCACCAAGATTTGCATTATCGTGTTCGGAAAAATTGATGAAAGAGACAAAAGAAATGATGAAAGATTTCCCGGGATCATTCCTCCACACACACTCGTCGGAAAACAAACACGAAGTTGAAGCAGTTCGCAAGAAATACGGGAAAGAGAACATTGAGTATTTCGATTCAATTAATTTGTTAGATGATCATACTGTACTTGCACACTGTATTCATTTAAACGATAAAGAAATTAAATCGCTTAAAAATAATTCAGTACGCGTAGCCCACTGCCCGTCTTCAAATTTGAAACTGGGTTCGGGCATAGCAAATATTCCAGGATTATTAAAAGAAGGTATTTCAGTTTCACTTGGAGCTGATGGTGCACCATGCAATAATAATTTAAGTGCATTCACTGAGATGCGCCTTGCATCATTAATTCAGAAACCGTTACATGGACCAACAGTGATGGACGCTAAAACCATATTTAAACTTGCAACAATTGAAGGCGCCAAAGCATTGCACCTGGGAAATGAAATCGGGAGTATTGAAGTAGGAAAGAAATCCGATATAGTATTATTGGATTTAGAAAGAGCGGAACTGCCTTTGGATAAATCCGGTGATGCCGTCTATTCCTCAATTGTTTATTCAGCGAATAAAGAAAATGTTAAAGAAGTTATGATAGGCGGTGAATGGGTTGTATCGAACGGTGATGTTTTGATTTACGATGAGAAAGAATTGGTTGAAGATGGAAAATCGGAGTTGATGAAACTACTAAGTCGTGCATATTCAAATAACAAATAATCAGCTTATGAAAATAATTTTTGCAAGTCAGAATCAAGGGAAAGTAAAAGAAGTTAAAGCAATTTTTAATAATTCACCTTTCGAAATTTTTTCTCTCTATGATCTTGGCAACAATATGGATGTAGAAGAAACCGGTTCAACATTTAGGGAGAATGCTTTGATAAAGGCGAAAACGGTTTATGATCATTATAAACACCCGGCAATAGCTGATGATTCCGGTTTGATGATCGAACAGCTTGATGGGAGACCGGGGGTTATTTCGGCCCGTTATGCCGGTGAAAATTGTACTTATGAAGACAACAATTTAAAAGTAATAAAGGAATTGTCAGAACTTGCCGAACCTCATAGGGCGAAATTTGTAAGTACAGCCATTTATTACAATGGCAAAGATATAATTGAATCGGTAGGTGAGTTACGTGGTGTAATCATAAAAGTACAGCGGGGCACCGCCGGATTTGGATACGATCCAATATTCATCCCGGATGGTTACGATCAGACTATTAGTGAAATGGAGTTCGAATTGAAGAATAAAATTAGTCACCGGGCAAAATCGTTTGAGAAGTTAAAAGAATTACTTGTAAAGAAGTATAGTTGAAATTATTTATGCAATGAAAAAGAAATAGAACGCAGATGACACGGATGACGCGGAACTTGCCTGATGCAGTTAGGTTTTTCCTGATTAAATCCGTGATAATCCGCTTAATCAGTGTCATCAGTGTTCTATTAGTGATTAGGTAAGTGATCGAACTAGTAAGAACAAAGGAATTAAAGGATGGTGTTTCTTTTGTTGTACAATTATTTTTCAGCAATTACTACTTGAACCAAGCCAAATGAAAGCGAATACTTATTAACCTCTTTGAAGCCGCTCAGTTTTAGTAATTCAACAAGATCAACTTTCTTATCGAATTCATCAACAGATTCAGGCAGATAGGTATATGCTTCTTTGTCTTTTGAAATTATTCTGCCGAGCAACGGAAGTATTTTGTTAAAATAGAGAAGATAAAATTTTTTGATAAGTATATTGGAAGGCAGACGGAACTCAAGAATGGTAGCTTTACCACCTTGTTTTAAGACTCGGTGAAATGATTTGAATCCATCTAGGATATCGTAAAAATTGCGGACACCAAAGGCAACTGTAATATTTGTAAATGATTCATCTTTAAATGGTAAATGTTCAGCTACGGACTGGGTAGTTTTACCTTTCATCCAACCGGCTTTTTTATTAAACAAGCAAAGCATGTTAAAAGAAAAATCAGCGCCAAAAATTTTTTTTACACCTGATTTAGCTGCTGAGATTGCAAAATCACCGGTACCACATGCAACATCAAGTAAAATTGTACCGTCGTCCATTTTAGATAATTGAATTGCTTTGCTGCGCCAGTAGTGATCTATACCTAAACTTAAAAAGTGATTTAAAAAATCATACCGGTATGAAATAGTATCAAAAATTCTTTTTACCCGGTATTTTTTAGAATTAGCTGCTTCCATTTAATCGTACTATTTGTTTATATTTTATTAGTGTTTATAAGAGCAAATTATGGACAAATATTTAAGTGCAATTAAACTTAATATATGTTCAATCTGTGTTGACTCTACTGAGAACGGAAGATGCAGATTGAACGAAAAAGAAACTTGTGCTGTTGAGTTATACCTTCCTCAAATAATTGAAATTGTTCATAACTCCGAAACAGATGACGTAACAGTTATACATACAAAGATTAAAGAACAGATTTGTTCAAACTGCCGTGCACAAGAGAGCAGCGGACATTGTTATTTAAGAGAAGATGCAAACTGTTCATTAGATCGTTATTTCCCCCTAATAATTGAAACTATCCAGAAAGTTGATCAAAAAAACTAAAAGTATATCTCCTCCGAACTATTGGCTTTAGCCACTCCGCCGCGGCGGAGTAAGACAATTTGGGCTAAAGCCCTGAATGTTTAGAGGTTATCTTATCCCCGACATAAATGTCGGGGCAATTTAAAGCATTGCTTACGCAACTTCAGTTAATAAGCAAATCGGTTCTATCTGTTTTCTTATCCCACCAATTATAAAAATATTTTCCACTCCACAGTGTTAAAAGCATAAATAGAAAACCACCGATCAAATCAGCTACATAATGATATCTTAAATATACGGTTGCAAAAATTAAGAGTGAGCCGTTAACTAAAAAAAATATTTTTAAACGGCTTCCAAATTTTACAGAGAGGTACATAACCAGTAAGGTCATTTGTGTGTGACCGCTTGGAAAAGCATCTCTTTGTACTACAGATGCCGGGTTAGGTGTACCGGTCGGGATCGACTCCCCGGAGTTAACAATTTCTCTCAGCATATCGGTAAAAAACAATCCGGGCATTTCTATGTTGTTTGTGTCAAAACTGTGAAGAGTAAAACGCGGGCCGATAGCCGGGAATAAAATATATCCTATAAAAGATAGAATGAATCCGTAAACAATTATAAAAGTCGAGTACTTAAACTCACTTGTCTTATCACGAAGTATCAAATCAATGCCTAAAATTACCGGGAGGAAGAAGAAAGTACCGTAAACAATTTGTAGTAGTTCGGTAAAGAAAGGGGAAGAAATTTTATAAAGTTCTATTGTTGGATCAAATCCGAAAATCAGCCGGTCAATTTTAATCAGTTCATTATCAATAATAATTCCGCGTACCGGGTCAACCATCAAATAAACTTCCTTAAAGAACAAAAAAATCAGCGGCACAAAATACCAGAAATGAACATGGTTATAAAAAATCTTAGTATTTTTTTTACTCTGATACGAAATGAAAAACACAAATAGGATTATCAAGCAATTCATCAGAACATTGAGGTACCATGTTTCGATCTGACTGCAAAACAAAATGTTTAAAAATGATAGGAAGGTACAAAATAGCGTTACTATTACATCAGCTTGATTAAGATTAGTTAGAAGGACAAAGATTTTTTTCATTATCTGATAAGGAAAACGGTAATAATTGAAAGATAAATTGATAGAGCGAATATATCATTCATAGTAGTTACAAAAGGACCGGTAGCAATTGCGGGGTCAATGCCGAAACGTTTTAAGAAAAGTGGAACTGTTGCACCAAGCACCGTTGCAAATACCATGATTATGATTAGCGAAACGGAAAGAACAAAACTAAAGTAAAGTTCTGTTTTAAAAATAAACAGAGTTGCAAGCATTAAAATAGCTGCCGAGATGAACCCGTTAAATATTCCTACGGTGAATTCCTTGAATATTTTTTTAAAACTGTCTTTCAGCCAAATATCATGTTCTGTTAATCTTCTTACCATAACTATTGCTGCCTGGGTGCCCGAACTGCCGCCCATGGCCATTACGATAGGAATAAAAAAACTCGCGATAACAATTTTATGTATTGACGCTTCATATGATGATAGCACGAGCGCACTTACTAATTCACCAATCAAAGCTACTAACAGCCATGGCATCCTGATTCTTGAAATAGTAAACGAACTATCGCTGATCTCTTCTTCTTCGGATAGACCGGCAAATTTTTGGATATCTTCTTCAGCTTCTTCACCAATAACATCTACTACATCATCAATCGTAATTCTGCCGAGCATCAATCCGTTGCCGTCAATAACCGGGATGGAAACCATATCATATTTTTTCATCAGGTTAGCCACTTCTTCCTGATCTGTTTCTGCTGTTACGGTTACAAAATCTTCTTCTAATATTGTATTAATTTTTGTATCGAGTGAATTAATCAGAAGCGATTTAAGAAGAGTATAACCGACCAACTCCTCGTTCTCTTTTAATACATACACGTGGTAGATATGATCGATATCTTCTGCTTTCAATCTCACTTGTTCAATTGCATCTGCTATGGTAGCGTTTTCGTTTACATGAACGAAATCGCTGTTCATTATACCACCGGCAGAATCCTCAGGATATTTTAAAAGTTCTTTAACTTCTTCCGATGATTCCGGTTCGATATTTTCTAAAACTTGTTCTGCAACTTGCTCGGGTAATTCGCTAACGATATCGGTCGCATCATCAGTATCGAGTTCATCAACTATGTCGGCAATTTTTTGAGTATCGGTTTTTTCGAGAATTTTTTCGCGGATGTTTTCATCGAGTTCTAGAATTACTTCGCTTGCTGTTTCGGTATCGAGTAAACTGAATAGGTAATTGGCTTTTTCAGGCGTGAAGTGGTTTATTATTTCGGCTATATCTGCCGGGTGGAGATCGGCAAAAATAGTTACAAGACTTTGTGCTGCTTCTTCATCAGCTAGAACACTTATGTTGTCAAGAATTTCGGGATCTTCATCAAGCAGATCGTGCAAGCTTTTGATTTCTTCAGCCATTCATCAGCCTTTTAATTTGATTGGTAAGTTCTACGAATTCTTCAATAGTAAGTTCCTCCGCTCGATTGCTAAGAGGGAATTTCAATGAATCTATATCTATGTTTTTAAATATACTATTCCTTAAGGAATTTTTTAAAGTTTTTCTTCGGTTACCGAAAGATGCCTTAACTACCTTGATGAATAATTCGGTATCTGTTGTTAGCTGATCAAACTTTTGGAAATTAATTTTTACAATTGCCGACCACACATTTGGTTTGGGATAGAATACATTGGGTGAAATTTCAAAACACAATTCCGTTTCAGCAAAGTAATTTATGATAACACTTAATATTCCATAATCTTTTGTTCCTTTTTGTGCCGTTATTCTTTTAGCAACTTCGTATTGTGTCATTAGTAACGCATCGGCTACAATTTCTCTATTCTCGATTAACTTAAAAAGTATTGATGAGGTAATATTGTAAGGGATATTTCCTATTACACGGGCTCTATTGTTGGGAATAATATTGTGCAAATCCGTTTCCAAAAAATCCTGGTTAATAATCTTAAGTTCGGGCATTTCTAATTTGAGATTGTCTATAACCCTATTATCAATTTCTATGGCGGTAAAATTTTTTACTTTATGGAACAACTGTTTTGTTAGTGCGCCGGTACCGGGACCAATTTCTATTACAAGATCATCCGGGCATGGATTAAAAGTATCAATTATTTTATTGATTATGTTCTTATCCACAAGATAATTTTGTCCAAACCTTTTCAGCGGTGTCAGATTATGTTTCATATTTATCCGAAATTTTAGAAGGGAAAAATTTAGAATTTCAACCGTGAATATAAGGTCTAATCATTATTTATGAAATCATTATATTTACTTTAAACAAACGGCAAAATCATGTTCGAGATTTTCTTCTTATTAAGCGTTTCGCTTTACTTTGTTGAGATCATCATTTTTATAATTGGTCTGAGTAAGAAATATCAAAAGTTAAATGAGGAAGAACTGCCGGTCGTATCTGTAATTGTAGCTGCGCGTAATGAAGAAGATAATATTTTGGATTGTATGGAATCTCTTGCCGGTTTAGAGTATCCGGTTGATAAAATTGAAATAATTATTGTCAATGATCACTCAACGGACAGAACCGGGGAGATCGTTACTGGATTTATCAGTGATAAACCGGTTTTTAAGCAGATGATACCGCAAAATGCAATCGGTACATTAAAAGGAAAGACAAACGCACTCGCAAATGCAATTAAGACTGCTCGCGGAGAAATTATTTTAACAACCGATGCTGATTGTGTAGTTTCACCAACATGGGTAAAAACGATTGCATCATACTACAAAAAAGATGTCGGGTTTGTCGGCGGATTTACAACCCAATTTGATAACACAACTTTTGAAGGTATGCAAGCGATAGATTTTATTTATCTCCTATCGGTTGCTGCCGGAACGATCAATCTTAACAAACCTCTAAGTTGTATTGGCAATAACATGTCTTACAGAAAAACTGCTTACGATGAAGTGGGCGGCTATGAAGGTTTACCTTTTTCGGTTACCGAAGATTTTAATTTACTGATGGCTATTCACAAACTGAAAAAATATAAAATTATTTATCCGCTTGACGAAGGAGGATTGGTTATTTCTAAACCATGCCCGGATTGGAAGACACTTTTCTGGCAGAAAAAAAGATGGGGCGTTGGTGGAACCGAAAGTGATTTGATCGGCTACTTAGTTATGCTGTGGGGATTTTTATCAAATGCAGCAATTCTGTTGACACCTTTGTTTTTCTCACCCACCGCTTTATATTTGTGCCTCTTTAAAATAATGGTTGATTACTTTTTTGTTTACCCGGTATTCAAAAAATTAAAATTAGGACTCAAACTTGTTCATTTTATAGCTTTTGAAATTTACTTTATTGCCTATGTGCTTCTGCTTCCATTTATCGTTCTGCCGAACAGAAAAGTAAAATGGAAAGGGAGAGAGTATTAATGTTAAATGCAGCTCGCCTCGTTTCGACGTAGCTTTGCGAGTCGAAGCGGAATGTAGAACTTGCCCGGCGAAGACGGGTGCTGAGTGTAGAACTTATAAAAAAAATAATAACTGGTTTGAAATGAAAAAAATCTCGTTGATACTTTTAATTATTGCATCAAATCTGTTTGCACAGAAGTTTGAATTATTCCCGGATAATTTAACAATACAACCGTTCACGGCTAATATTCTTGAACCGAAACTCGGATTCTTAATTCAATTTTCAAAAAATGAATTGAGATTAGATATCGGCAACTCTATAGATTTACTTCGCTATTATAAAAATGAGAATGAAACAATTTCTTTTGGCGCTGATCTATTTACCTATACACTCCTAAGGGGAGAAACAAATTTCCATTTCCCGGTAGATGCTGTAGATTATCTCTTCGGTATAAACGGTTCATACAAGGTTGTGAATGAAAATTATGAGTATGGTGCGCGATTAAGAATAAGTCACATTAGCGCACATTTTGTTGATGGGCATTATGACGGCACAAATTCTAAATGGCTCGATGATTTGAATCCAAGAGTTTACAGCCGTGAGTTTATCGAACTAATGCCGTATTACAAATTTGATTCATTTAGAGTTTATACCGGTCTTACATATTTATTTCACGTTGATCCGGCTTACATTGGAAAAATAAATTACCAGTTCGGGTTTGATTACTTTGCCAAGGATTTCATTTCCGAATCGGTCACCCCGTTTATCGGTTATGATATTAAATTAATTGATATAGACCAATTCACGGCAAATAATTCTGTATCAGCCGGAATCAAAATCGGTAAAATAAATGGCAAAGGTTTGAGTCTATATTTCAATTACTATTCCGGTAAGAGTATTCATGGTGAATATTTTGATTTCAACAAAGAATATTCTGCACTTGGAATAAACCTGGATCTTTAATCATGTCTGAAGGATTCACACAATTTCGGCAGCAGTTTTTTTCAACCGGCAAAAAGAGAAAATACTTAGTCCACGTGCTGCTTTTTGTAATAACTTTTGTTACAACAATCATTGCCGGAATGGAATGGACGACCGGTAAAGCCGGCCCATATGAATTTTATGATTTATCAAAAGGATTACCATATTCATTTTCGATTCTATTTATTCTTGGTGTTCACGAGTTCGGGCATTTCTTCGCAGCAATTTATCATAAAGTAAAAACAACACTTCCGTATTTTATTCCTTTTCCGCCGATAGCCGGCTTTTTTAATTTTGGAACGATGGGTGCAGTTATTAAAACTAAAGCTGTAATCCCCAACAACAAAGCTATGTTCGATATTGGTGTAGCCGGACCTATAGCTGGATTTGTTGCATGCTTGATTGTTCTGATTTACGGGTTTACGCATTTGCCGCCGGTTGATTTCATACTTAGTATTCACCCAGATTATTTTACACCTGAATACGGCAGCAACAGTATCAATCTTGAATTTGGAAACACAATATTGTTTGAGATACTAAAAAATTTATTTACCAATCAGAATGATTTTGTACCGCCAATGTCGGAGATTTATCATTATCCGTATTTGTGTGTCGGCTGGTTCGGGTTATTTATTACAGCGATGAATTTAGTACCGGTTGGCCAGCTTGATGGGGGACATGTAATTTACAGTATGTTCAACAACAAGATTCATGAAGCGATTGCAAGCGTCTCTATGATATTACTCGGTTTACTTGGTATTGGCGGTTTTGTCGGCTCGTTCTTAAATGTAAATTTCGGTTTCGGCTGGACGGGGTGGTTATTCTGGGCATTCATTCTCTACTTCTTTATTAAGATTAAACATCCGCCCGTACCGCATTTTGAAAATTTAAGCATTGGCAGAAAAATGTTAGGGTATATTGCTATCATAATATTTATTCTTTCATTTTCACCTACACCTTTTATTGTATCGTTAGAATTTTAAATGTAGAAAACCAATTGTCTTGACATTGGTTAAGTTCATTCATTATGTTTGTCATAGAAAATGAGGAAAAGTTATAGAGATTTTGCTACTATTATTTTATTAATTGAGTAATCAGGATGAATAGCAAATTCTCTAACATTTTTCCTTTTTTTATGCTTGCCGAGGTTTCTTCCCCGAATATAAAAAGGATATTTATTTTGAAACGGATACTTTTTCTATTCCCTTTATTAATCTTATCTACATCTTGTGATGATATCCCAAATGAAGTAGTTGAACTACAGCATGTGCTGAATAAGGTTATCAACATTAACGCACCATCGTCTTTTATTTATAATACATCGGATTCATTGATGACAGTATCGGTTGAATTGGAGGATGTGGCAACTATTTCTAACGTTTGGGCGAAAGTCAGTTCAGTGGATGGTGAACAAGTTGTTGCAGCACAAGTTGAATTGTTCGACAATGGTAACTCACAACAGAATGGTGACCAGGTGAGCGGTGATAAGATTTACAGCAATAAAATTCCTATAAGTAAAAAATATTCTAATGGAAAATATATTGTTGACTTTTATATAGAAGATAATGTACACCAATCACCGGATAATATTTCCAAAGCTGGTTCTCATATCTTTTCATACAACAACAATCAAACTAACTATGCACCGGTTATTTCCGATTTGTCAATTCCTTCTTCGGTAAACAAAGGTGTATTCTTTACTTTTTCTGTTAAAGCGTTGGATCCAAATGGGCTGAATGATATCGCTCAAGTATATTTCAAGTTGTACAGACCCGATGGTTCGCTTGTTGATCCGCAAAATGGTTTTGATTATTTCTTGATGGTTGATGATGGAGATACAAATCTTGGTGATCAAACTGCAAACGATGGAATATTTTCGTTTAAGAATTCATTTGGTACTTCTTCACAAACCGGTACATGGAAATTTGAATTCCAATCAAAAGACAGAAACGGTTTACTAAGCAATACAATTATTCATAATATGAGTGTGAATTAATTTCCATGAGCACAAAAAATTTATTATCCGTTTTATTGTTACTTACATTTACTTTTGTTTACGGACAAAGCTTACCCACAGAATACAACTTATCGAGCAACCGGGCTGCAAAAATTTTGGATAATTCACCGGCAAGCAACACAATCGAAAGAATTTTAATTCAAGATGGAACAATCTGGCTCGGTACTTCAAAAGGATTAAGTAAATCAACAGATAACGGGAATACATGGATCAACTATTATAAATCAGAAGCATTCGAAGAAGAGAGCGTTTCTGCCATAGCTTATAGCAACGGAACAATCTGGGCAGCAACATGGCATTACGAGGCAATATTAGGTGATGCTGTCCCGGTCGGTACCGGTTTAAGATATTCGAACGATAACGGTGAAACCTGGCAAAAAATAGATCAACCGGTAGATGATCCGGGCGATTCACTAATTACATATGGCATTAATACTTTAAGAGCATTACCGGTTACTGTTGAAGAACAAAATTTTATATATGACATAGAAATTTCTAATAACACTATTTGGATCGCAGCGTTTGCCGGTGGTTTACGTAAATCGAATGATATGGGGCAAACATGGGAGCGTGTCGTTTTACCTCCTGATAATCTTAATTCAATAAAACCTACGGATACACTTCATTTTTCATTACAACCCGTTGCCGGTGCATTTGGCCCGGA
Source organism: Melioribacter roseus (assembly GCA_020723165.1). Lineage (GTDB taxonomy): Bacteria > Bacteroidota > Ignavibacteria > Ignavibacteriales > Melioribacteraceae > DYJK01. The sequence continues at coordinate 19,908 of DYJK01000050.1, forward strand.
AGAATATCTTAATCATAGAGCATTTTCTATAGCAACTACCGACAACAATACTGTGTATGTAGGCACTGCTGGTGGAATTAATAAAAGTACAGATAGCGGTATCAGTTGGATAAAATTTAATCACACTAATCAAACTAATCCCATCAGTGGTAATTTTATTTTAGCACTCGATTATAATGAATTCAATGGTTCGATATGGGCTGGAACATGGAAAGCAGAAGGTGCTGCTGAGTATTGGGGAGTCAGTTCATCGAGCGATGGCGGAGAAAATTGGCAAACTTATTTAACAGATGAACGCGTTCTTGATTTTGGATTTAAGTACTATGGAAATCCGGGTAATTATGTAGCTGCAGATATTTTTGCAGCGGCTCAAAGCGGAATTTATCGCTCTAACAATAACGGAATTACCTGGGTAGCCGCACCGGATATTTATGATTCCAACACTAACATTGCACTGAGCACAAAACATTTCAGGGCTGTGGAAGTTAATCAACAAGGTAGCGATGTTGATATTTGGATCGGTTCTATTAACGGGCTTGTTTTATTTAAAGAATCATCATCATTTTGGGAAGGAGACTGGAAGGTATTCCTTGCATCGGAAGAGGTTTCATCCGCTTCGGATACATATGCTTTCCCTAATCCATTCTCGCCGGATGATGAAGTTATAAATATCAAATATTCTTTGGGCAGTGAAAGTAAAGTAACTATAAGGATAATGGATTTTGGAATGAATTTAGTAAAAACACTGATTCAAAATGTTAATCGTCCAACGAGCGAAAGTAATATAGAAGTTTGGGATGGCAGAGACGAGTTTGGTAAAATTGTTCCAAACGGAATTTATTTTTACAGAATTGATTTTGAATCGGGTGACCCGGTATTCGGGAAAATTCTTGTTATCATGTAAACTAAATTTTGGTGTGAATTGAAAAAAATATTTTTCATAATTGCTGTAATCTCATCTGTAATTGCAGCTCAAACAAAAACTTCTGAAATCAGCAGTATGCCGGGTGCATTCAGCAGACTCGGATTCGGTGCGAGAGGAATTGGGATGGGGAACGCGATGTCTGCAATTACCGAAGGAAATCTTGTTTCATATTATAATCCGGCACTTGGCGCATTTCAACAAGGGAATTCATTTCAAACATCATATTCGTTTTTGACTCTTGACCGTTCATTGAATTTTTTGAACTTCACAAGAAAATTTGAATTTGGAACAGTTGAAAACCCGGATGGAACAACAAGACCTCGTTCAATCGCCGGTGTAAGTGTCGGTATAATCAATTCAGGTGTTTCCGATATTGATGGACGTGACAGTCAAGGTGAAAAATTTGCTGATCTATCAACATCTGAAAATCAAATTTTTGTTGCCGTATCAAATCGGTTCTCTAACAAATTAGCAATCGGTATTGCGTTCAAATTTTATTATTACAAACTCTATGAAGAAGTAACAACCACCGGCTTGGGTTTTGATATCGGTGCACTTTACAGTTTCAATGAATCGTTAACGTTTTCATTTATGCTCTCCGATCTCAACAGCAAATATGATTGGGACACCGGGAACTTATACGGGCAATCCGGTAATACTACGCGCGATAAATTTCCACTGCTTAAAAAAATAGGTGCTTCTTATAAATTCACCGAACAAAAAATAATTGCTGCCATAGAATTTGAAAACAGCAACGCCGGTACAAATTATCTTAGGGCCGGGGCAGAGTATAATATTTATAACGATTTATTTTTAAGATGCGGCTTGGATCGTTTCAATCTATCCAATACCGATGAACCGGTTAGACCATCATTCGGTTTTTCTTACTTTTATTTGTTGAATTCATTTAAAGTAGGAATAGACTATGCTTTTGTAATTGAACCTTATTCTTCCGGCGATCAACACATTATTGGAATTAATTTAAACTTCTAAAGACAGTTATGAAAAAACTTTTAATTATTGCTCTACTCGCATCAATAAATATTTCTGCACAGTCAGCCGGTAGTTCCGGTTTGTCATTCTTAAAACTCGGCTTTGGTGCACGCAACATCGCAATGGGCGATCTCGGTGTAATCGGTAACAACGATCTAACTGCTCTTAATTACAATCCGGCTCTTCTTGCCGATAGTAATAAAGCACAAATATTTTTTACTCATAACTCTCTGTTTGAGGATTTAGGTTCGGAAATGTTTGCCGGCAGTTTTTCGTTATTCGGAATACCAATCGCGGTTGGCGTGAACACAACAACAATCAGCAATATTGAAGTGAGAACGAAACCCGGTGAAGCCGAAACAACATTTGACGCTCATTATTTTAATGCGAGTATTTCCACTGCGTATAATATTTCTGAAAATATTTTTATCGGTGCATCGGCAAAATATATTTATGAAAATCTTTTTGTTGATGATGCAACCGGGCTTGGCTTTGATTTTGGCGCTGCTTATAAAAATGTGATTGAAAATCTTTCACTTGGGGTTTCATTACGTAACATTGGTTCGATGAACAGTCTTCGTAACGAATCAACAAAGCTGCCGACCGATCTGCGAATAGGAGCTTCATACTATTACCCTATCAATGAATATAATATTGATTTGAATGCAACAGCCGGCTTCCAAAAATATACAGCCAACGATGATTCCCACATCCACACCGGAATTGAATTAACATATGATAGAACTTTCTCATTGAGAGGCGGATATATAACCGGTTATGATTCGAAAGATTTGAGCGCCGGTTTCGGAGTTTTTTGGAACGGCTTTAATCTCGATTATGCATATGTACCGGTCAATTTCAATCTTAGTGACTACCATATTATTTCGATTATGTACACATTCAACAATTAAAAATTTCTGCGTTCTTAGTGCTTTACCGCTATGAAACAGCGGGTAAACTGCGCGCACTTTGCGGTTAATCAGCCGTACGGATTTTATCACAAAGAGTAGCCGCTGATAAAGTGATTGTTTATCTTTGACAAAACTTTTTTTGGTTATACGGAAATTATAGATGGAAGTAATAAAATATACTCCCGAATGGAAAGAGAAATGGGATCGTTTTATTTTACAATCCAACAACGGCACGATGTTTCATCTCCAAAAATTTTTTGACTACCACACCCCCGGAAAATTTAAGTTTGACCATTTGATGTTTCTTGAAAAAGGAGAGATTAAAGCTCTTCTGCCGGGCGCAATTGTCAACGGCACTTTTGAATCGCCTATTGGTGCAAGTTACGGCTCAATAGTTACAAAGGATGTTAAATTTGCCGAAGCGATGGAGATCATTTCAACATTAAAAGATTATTGTAAAAAAAACGGCTTGAAAGAAATTTTATTAACCGCAGCGCCGATGGTTTATGAAAAGCACCCAAACCAGAATTTAGATTTTGCTATGCTGTGGCAAGGATTCAACTATAGACTTCATTACATTTCAAGCGCTATTAAACTTGATAAAACTACCGATATGCTTGAAAGATTTTCTCCAACGGTCAGGAGAAATATTAGAAAAACTTTGAAAGATTTTAATTTGAAAGTTGAAATCAATGAACGATACGATCAATTCTATCCTATCCTTCTAGACAACAAAGCGCGCCATGATGTTAAACCGACACATACATACGAAGATTTGCTAAAACTCAAAGAACTTTTGCCCGACCGGCTGAAACTTTTTATGGTTTACTTAGAGGAAAAGCCAATAGGCGGCTCACTGATGTTTTTTGTGAATGATGTTTGTGCCCTCTGTTTTTACAATATGCTTTTGTACGAGTATGAAATGTACAAACCAATTCAAAGAGTTATGTACGAGGTAGTGAAATATTCAACTGAAAATAATTACCAGT
>DYJK01000051.1 GCA_020723165.1 Melioribacter roseus
TTTATTTGAGCTAATTTGACAAATCATTGAACTAATCAACAAAACTGTTTTTAAAACTGCTTTTTAATTTTGATATAAAAGAATTACAAAAAACGCTAAATCATTTTTATAGGAGTATATCAAAATGGAAAAGACAAAATCGATAAAAACAGAAGTAATAATTAATGCGCCCAAAGAATCAGTGTGGGAAACACTTTTTACACGTTTTGGTGAAACATTTGTTTTTAATCCTAATCTGGAAAGTTCGCACTTTACAAACGGCTCGCCCGGAGAAGTAGGATGCGAAAGGCAGTGCAATCTTAATTCAAAAACTTTTGTAAGAGAAAAAATTGTTGAAGCCGAACCAATGAATAAGTTTACCGTTGATGTAATCGGCGGCAATATGCCTATGGTAAATAAGATGAAAGTGGAATTCGAGTTCCACCATATTGGTAATAACCGTACAAAAGTTTCCCTATCAGCCGACATACGCACCAAACCTTCATTCATGTTTTTCTTAATGAAAGGGCTATTTAAGAAAATGTTGACAGACATGCTGATAGGACTTAAGTATTATCTTGAAACCGGCAAGCGAGTAAATAAAAAGATTTATAAACCAATTTTTAAACAATACCAGCAGCTTCAGCTTAATCAATCATTTTAATAAAATTCTATTTGGAGGTATCAATGTTGAAAAAATCAGAAGCAATTATATCGAAAACAATTTCTACTACTCCGGAAGCGGCATGGAAAGTAATCGGCGCCGTAGGCGGAGTTGATAAATGGTTTGCACCATTAATTCAATCTTGCAGAGTTGAAGGAAACAAACGTTACTGCAACACGGAAGCCGGAATATTAAACGAAGATATATTGGAAGTCGATCATCAAAACCGTGTTTTCCGTTATGCAATTCCTGAACAAAAGTTAATTCCAGTTGATAATATTTTAGGAAAAATCCGTGTGCTCGAGGTTGATAACAACAAAGCAGCAATCGAATGGTCGGCAGCTTTTGATGTTTTACCGGAACGCGAAGCCGAAGCTAAAGAAATGTTTATAGGCGCCTGGTCAATGGGTATTGAAGGACTGGAAAGATTTATCAACTCTCATAATTGAAATGAACTAACAAGCCCACATTTTTAATGTGGGTTTTTTATTACTATACTGCTTTTTCTGAAATGTAGTTTTAAAAGAAAACTTGATAGATTTGCTTTTGGATAAATACAGTGATTGCAAAAGCCTTAATAAATTTTTTGAGAACTACTGGAAAAATGATAATAGAACACAAAACATTGGAATTGTTTGGGAAGATGGTTTTTGAGAAGGCGATAATTAAACCGCCTTTTAAGAAAACCAATCTCATGCCGGATGAGGCATGTTTTCTCTACATAATGCAAGGCGAAAATTTTTCTTTGTCCGAAACAGAGCAGATAAGAGTTGCTGAAAACGAAGCAGTACTTATGAAATGCGGCAGTTACTTATCCCAAATGTTTGCTTCAAAGACAAGCGGAACGTATGAAGCGGTTGCTGTTCATTTTTATCCGGATGTATTAAAGAAAATCTACGATAATGAGATTCCAAATTTTTTGAAAAGCAAGGAGAAACCTTTTCCCGAAAAATCAATGGCAAAACTTAAAGCAGATGAGCTTCTTCAAAAATATTTTGACAGCATACTTTTCTACTTTAGTAATCGTGAATTGGTCAACGAAGAGCTAATGATATTAAAGCTGAAAGAACTTTTTCTATTACTTGAAAATACTAAGAATGCAACCGCGATACATGAAATACTTTCTTCGCTTTTTTCGCCAAGGACATATACTTTCAAAGAAATTATTTCTGCTCACTTATTTTCCAACCTTTCACTTGATGAACTTGCACGGTTAACTAACTATAGTTTGTCATCGTTCAAAAGAGAATTTGATAAGATATACTGTGAAAGTCCCGCAAAGTATATTAAAGACAAAAAACTCGAAAAAGCTGCAGAACTTCTTTTAGTTACAAATCATAATGTTAGTGAAATAGCTTTTGAGTGCGGGTTTAATGATTTGTCGGGATTTTCTCGTTCGTTTAAGGAAAAATATTCCCACTCACCAAACGATTACAGAATAATTGTGAAGAAAAAATAACCTATAGTTCAGAAAAAATTAAATCAACCCCACCCTTCCCTCTCCTTAGTAAGGAGAGGGAATTGATGAGACAAACATTTATTCTTCTTTCTTCGCGCGCATCGAATCCCAAATTGCATAAATGCACAAGAGTGCAAACATTACAAACGAAAGAAGTTCGCCGGATCTTGATTCAGCCCATTCAGCCATTACCCAATTTGCACCGGTTGAACGAATGATAACACTTATTACACCCATCAATGCACCGCCGGCAATAAATCCGGAGGCAATTAATGTTCCTCTTTCTCTGCGTGAATTGTTCAACGCTTCGTCTTTACTTCTCGTGGAAACAAAATGTGAAATTAATCCGCCGATTAGCAAAGGTGTGTTAATTTCTTGCGGAAGATACATGCCGAGTGCAAATGCAAGCACCGGAACTTTTATCATCGCAAGGATTAATGAGATGAATGCACCGCCGATGTACAACATCCACGGCGCCGGTTCGTTCGACATCAACGGTTGAATAATTGCCGCCATTGCATTTGCTTGCGGAGCCGGTAACCCGCCGCCAGCAAATCCGTAAATTTTATCGAGCAGTGAAATTATCCAAACTACAGTCGCGGCGGAAACAATTGCGCCGACAAATTTCCATCTCTCTTGTTTGTGCGGCGATGAACCAAGCCAGTAACCGATTTTCAAATCGGTAACAAAAGAACCGGCAACAGATAAAGCAGTGCAAACTACTCCGCCGATAATCAAAGCAGAAACCATTCCGCCGGGACCGGAGAGCCCGACAGAAACTAAAATAATTGATGAAAGCACGAGTGTCATCAATGTCATTCCCGATACCGGATTGTTACCGGTAATTGCAATTGCATTTGCGGCAACAGTTGTGAAAAGGAACGACATTATCATTACAATCAACAAACCGACAAGTGCATGCAGAATGTTTGTAACGACACCAAACATGAAAAACAGAAACAGAACAACAGCCGTAAAAATTATTCCGCCTACAATAATTTTCATCGGCAAATCTTTGTGTGTGCGGAGACCCGAATGGTTCGCGTTTATTCCTCCAAAAATTTCTTTGAATGCAAGAGAGATTGCAGATTTAATTACACCCGATGAGCGAACGATCCCGATAAAGCCAGCCATTGCAATTGCACCGATACCGATGTGGCGTACATAATTTCTGAATATCAATTCTGCGGACATATCTTTTACAAGCAGTGTAACGCCGGAACCGATTGTGACGGTCAAGTTCTCTCCGAAATATGAAATCAGCGGAACAAAAACAAAGTAGGATAAAAACGATCCGGCAACAATTATCGTGGAATATTTTAAGCCGATGATATAACCCAAACCGACTACTGCGGCGCTCGTGTTCAATCTAAAAACAAGTTTGTATTTATCCGCAAGCATTTCGCCGATGCCGACGACACGCGATGTAAAAACTTCTGCCCACGTTCCAAAAGTTGCAACGAGAAAATCATAAACGCCGCCGATCAATCCTCCGACAACAAGTACGAGCGCTTGCTTTCCGCCTTTTTCACCGGCAACCAAAATTTCAGTTGTTGCCGTTCCTTCCGGGAACGGAAGCTTGCCGTGCATTTCCGTAACAAAATATTTTCTAAACGGAACGAGGAAAAGAATTCCGAGAAATCCGCCGAGCAATGATGCAAAAAACATTTGGAAAAATGTTGCTTGCAAACCGAGTATGTAAATTCCCGGCAATGTAAATATTGCACCGGCAACAACTGCACCGGACGATGAACCGATTGATTGAATAATTACATTCTGCCCCATCCCGTTTTTCTTGCCGAGCATTGTTGTAATTCCAACTGCGAGAATTGCAATCGGGATTGCCGCTTCAAAAACTTGTCCAACTTTTAATCCGAGATAAGCGGCGGCGGCAGAAAAAATAACTGCCATTAAAATTCCGAGCGCAACCGAATACGATGTTACTTCGGGGAATTCAATATGCGGCGACATGATCGGAACATATTCTTCGCCGGGTTTCAATTCTGTGTACGCGTTGGAAGGTAATCCGTTTGAATTTGGTTTTTCGTGAGAGCTCATTAATCATCTCCTTATTTGGAAGAAGAATTATTAACTAAATAGCACACTGATTCAACACTTGTACCGCTTTGCGGTAGATGAAACTGATAAAAACAGATTCGATTTATCTGTGTAAATCAGTTTGATCCGCGTCATCCGTGTTCTACTATTTTTAAATACTGTGCGGAATTAAATAAACAACCAGCATTAAAAGTGCCGCAAGCAGTGCAAAAATTTTTCCGTTTTTATTTTTCTTTATCATGAAAAAAGCAATCAGCCACCCGATGAATGCAACTTGAGTTTTGTTATCGGTAACATCGCTCCCGAAGGGCCAGCCGCCCCACATCTCGCCGAAAGCATATCCGTTCATTGCAAAGCCGAGCGGAAATCCACCGATGAATAAAACAATGATTGTCCACAATGCAAGCTTATCAAACTTTGCGTTGGTATTAAAAAATTCCAGACCGGTACGAGTCGAAAGAAACATTGCGAGAAACATTGCAATGATGTGCGGAATTAAAATCGCCATCGGCACATCATCTTTGAAGCGAATAGTAACAACTCCGTTCAAAGGAATTCCGGCGGAAGCATTTCCTTTCGTTAGTTTAATATAGTATTGAAGTTTTTCAAGCCGCTTCTGTGACGGAAGTTTTGCACTCAAAATTTTTCCGCCGCTCATTTCAATTTTTTCGTACTGATGATCGTCAAGTTTTTTCCAGTACAAAACTCCGCTGATTGATTTGTCACCGGTATTAATTGTAATTCCATAATCCGAACTTGTGCTGTGGCTTCGTTCCAATTTGTATTTAATATTTTGTCCTTCAAATTGAATTGTGCCGCTTAGCGGGTAAGTTGGTCCAGTAACTCTTTGATAAACTGCAGATGTGATTGTAATGATAAAGGCGAGAATCCAGAATAGAATTGTTTTTTTCATAGGCAAATATTCCATAATCCGTAAAAATTTGTTTGCAACTTAGGAAATGTCTGCCTTTTGAACAACTGGTTCTGGATGCTGGATGTAAAACTCGAAACACGAAACTTCTTTTAATATCCAGAAACCAGCATCCAGTATCAAGAAGATTTTTCCACCCCGAAGCACTTGTTGTTTTTATTATTGTAGCGTTTGAAATGTTTGCACCAAACGGCAAGTTCTTTACGGCACGCACCAATTGCAGAAGGTGCTGTGAACGATGCAAACTTACATGTGTAATCGCAAAAGAGAGGTAAATTTAATTCCTTATGTTTTAATTTTTTTCGATTCATATATAAAAGAGATTAATAACAAACTTTATTATTTTTGATACAGTTCAAATCTAAATAAAAAGGTGAAGTTTTGAATAAAGAAAAATTCTTTTCGGATTCACTCAGAGAAAGTTCGGGTGTCAAACTTAAAATTGAAAAGGAATGTAAACCAGATACACTTAAAGCTGTGGAGATAATTGCAAGTGCATACCATAAAGGTAAAAAAATGCTTCTGTGCGGAAATGGCGGCAGTGCTGCAGATTGCCAGCACATTGCCACGGAATTAATGATAAGATTAAATCACGATATCAAGCGTCCGGCTCTTGCGGCAGTTGCGCTGACAACAGATTCCTCCAATTTAACTGCCGGCGGAAACGATATCGGATTCGAAAATGTTTTTGCGCGTAACGTAGAAGGTTTGGGAAATGAAGGAGATATTCTACTCGCAATCTCAACAAGCGGTAATTCTCTCAATATTGTTAAGGCAGTTGAAAAAGCCCACGAGAAAAAAATGTTTGTCGTTGGTTTTCTCGGCGGCACCGGCGGAAAGCTTAAAGACAAAGTTGATCTGCCTATTATTATTCCTTCTTCTAACACACAACGGATCCAGGAAGGTCATATAACAATCGCCCATATTATCTGCGAATTGGTTGAACTGGAGTTATACGGAAAACAATAGAACATCAATTATTATGATTTTTTTAAGATTACTCTCGCAAATCATAATAACATATAAGTCTGTGTTTCATTCCATTAAAATGCTATCCGAAAATTTTTTATTTTTATAATGGTTATAAAAAAATTAAGGTAAAAACAATGGCAGCAAATTTCGACATGATAAAGGATGTTTACTCACAGTTAAACAAAAAAATTGAGATTGCGCGTAAAGTAGTTGGAAGACCAATGACTTACGCAGAGAAGATTTTATACGCACACCTCTGGGAGCCGGCGAAACAACAAATGGACCGCGGAAAAGATTTTGCAGATTTTAAACTAGACCGTGTAGCGATGCAAGATGCAACAGCTCAAATGGCGATGCTTCAATTCATGCACGCCGGAAGAAAAACAGCCGCTGTTCCGGCTACTGCCCATGCTGATCATTTAATCGTAGCTCAAAGCGGTTCAGAAGAGGATTTAAAAAGAGCTATTGAAGAGAACAAAGAAGTTTACGAATTCCTTGAAAGTATCTGCCAAAAATACGGTGTTGGTTTTTGGAAGCCCGGCGCTGGAATTATTCATCAAGTTATCTTAGAGAACTACTCCTTCCCGGGTGGAATGATGATCGGCTCGGACTCACACACACCAAATGCTGGCGGACTTGGGATGATTGCAATCGGTGTCGGTGGTGCAGATGTTGTTGATGTAATGGCTGGTATGCCGTGGGAATTAAAATGGCCCAAACTCATCGGCGTTCATCTTACCGGAAAACTTTCGGGATGGACTTCGCCTAAAGATGTAATTTTAAAAGTTGCCGGTCTGTTAACCGTTAAAGGCGGAACCGGTGCAATCGTTGAATATTTCGGTGAAGGTGCAAAATCAATTTCTTGTACCGGCAAAGGCACAATCTGCAATATGGGTGCTGAAATTGGTGCAACAACTTCCGTGTTTGCTTTTGATGAAAGCATGGCGCGTTACCTAAGAAAAACAGATCGCGCAGATGTTGCTGAACTAGCAGAAAAACTTGCCGATGTTTTAAAAGCAGATGATGAAGTTTATGCCGATCCGTCAAAATATTTTGATCAAATAATTGAAATTAATTTGAGCGAACTCGAGCCGCATTTGAATGGTCCGTTCACTCCCGATCTTGCACACCCTATTTCCAAAATGAAAGAAGCCGTAATTGAAAATAATTATCCCGATAAAATCAGCGTTGCATTAATCGGAAGCTGTACAAATTCAAGTTATGAAGATATCGACCGCTCGGCAAACATTGCGCGGCAAGCCCTTGTAAAAGGTTTAAAGGCGAAATCGGAATTTAAAATTACTCCCGGCTCGGAACAAGTTCGTGCAACAATTGAACGTGACGGACAGTTGCAAGTCCTCACGGAATTCGGCGGACAAGTTTTGGCTAACGCTTGCGGTCCGTGCATCGGTATGTGGAAAAGAATGGATATTAAGACTGGCGAACGCAACACAATTGTAAATTCGTTTAATAGAAATTTTGCAAAGAGAAACGATAATAATCCCGAAACACTTTCGTTCGTCGCAAGTCCGGAACTTGTAACCGCTCTTGCAATTGCCGGAAGTTTATCGTTCAATCCCGAAACGGATTATCTTGTAAATGATAATGGTGAACAAGTGAAGCTCGATCCGCCTTTTGGTGATGAGCTGCCGCAGAATAATTTCGAGAAAGATACAAAAGGATTTCTCGCTCCTTCTGTTGACGGTTACAAAACAGAAGTTAAAATTGATCCTAACAGTGAGCGTTTACAATTTATGGAACCCTTCAAAGCATGGGACGGAAATGATTTTTCATCATTGGCATTACTTCTTAAGGTTAAGGGAAAATGCACTACAGATCATATTTCTCCAGCCGGTGCATGGTTAAAGTACCGCGGTCATCTTGATAACATTTCAAAGAATATGTTTCTAGGAGCGATAAATGCTTTCACCGGAAATGCCGGCGAAGCAAAAAATCAGTTTACCGAATTTTATCAACCGGTTCATGAAGTTGCTCGCGAATACAAAGAACAAAGTATTAGCTGGATTGTTGTCGGAGATGAAAACTACGGCGAAGGTTCATCACGCGAGCATGCAGCAATGGAACCGCGCTTCCTCGGGGGTAAAGCAATTATTACAAAATCTTTTGCACGCATTCACGAAACAAATTTGAAAAAACAAGGAATGCTTCCGCTTACTTTTGCAGATCCAAACGATTACAACAAAATTCAAGAAGACGATACATTCGATTTGATCGGACTAAAAGAGTTTGCACCGGGTAAACAATTGAAGTTAATTGCTAAACACATCGATGGTTCATCCGACGAGATTTGGCTTAATCATTCATTCAACGCCGGACAGATTAAATGGTTCATCGCCGGCGGAGCGCTTAATCTTATAGCTGCAAGTTTCAAGAAGCAAGCGACAAGCAAAAAGAGAAAAGCTGTTAAAAAAACTGTAAAAAAAACAAAAACTGTTGAAAAGAAAAAAACAGTTAAAGCCAAGCCGGTTGCTAAAAAGAAAACAACCAAAAAAGTAAAACCGACAGTTAAAAAGAAAGCTGTTAAACCGGTTCAAAAGAAAAAATCAGTAAAGCCCTTGAAGAAAAAAGCAGTTAAGAAAGTTGTGAAGCCGAAAGCAAAGAAAGTTATTAAGAAGAAAACTGCTGTTAGAAAAAAATCGAAACGTTGAACAGTTATTGTAGAGACGGGATATATCCCGTCTCTTTTTTAATTTGATAGTTCTATCGTTATTCACATATACCATCATCCATCTTACGGTTTACATGTTCCATCTCGCTCACTCTTGTCTCCATACAACTTTATCCCCTTCTTTAATTCCAAATTTATCAGTGTAGCCGGCATTTACTTCTACGACATATTGTGACGGTTTAGATGAAGGCAATGACTCCTCAGAGTAAGGTTTGGTGTTTTTATAGATTGTAACAATTTCTCTATTTGAATTAACATAAATAATATCGAGCGGCAGAATTGTATTTTTCATCCAGAACGATTGATATGTCTCTTGATCAAAAAGAAACAGCATACCCTCGTCCATCTTCATATTTCTACGCATCATCAGCCCCACTTGTCTTTGTGTATCATTGTCGGCAATCTCGATATCAATTTTTGTTATTGTATCACCGTTAGTATTTGTGAATACAAGCTCACCTTCTTTTTGAAACGTGTAGGTAATTTTATTGTTCATGGTATTATCAACTTCGCTGTTCGTAATTTTTTTGCTTGTTAACAAATTAGTTAGCACTAAATAACCGAGCGAGGCAACAATAACTAAGATAACCACAATTTGCATTACACGGTTTTTACTTTTCTGTTTTTTCGAAATTTGAATTTTGTTCTTTGCCATATGCTTTTTGATTTATATTTGTTATTAAATCTTAGTTGTTTTGTGCTTTTGATGGCGTACCGTGCAAGAAAAGCTTTTCACGCAAAGACGCAAGAAATCTGCAAAAGCACAAAGGAAATTTAACAATTTTTAAAAGGAAAACATGTCTATAAAAATTGTAAGCAGAGAAACAATAATATTAGATCAGCAGAAACTTAAAATAATAGGGCGTGGGTGGGGTGATGAGGTTATTAAAAATATAGTTGTAGAAAAAATGATTTATCTATCGGATGGATTAAAAGTTAAAGGTTATATCGCTTATCCAAAGGACCAAACAAAAAAATATCCGTGCGTAATTTGGTGCAGAGGCGGCTATAAAAATTCCGGCGCCATTGATGAATTCAATGCATATGGAATGTTCGGACAGATTGCAAGCTGGGGTTATGTTGTGTTAGCACCGCAATATAGAGGCAGTTCCGGCAGCGAAGGAGTAGATGAATTCGGCGGAAGTGATTTAAATGATGTTATAAATATTATGCCTCTTGCTGATGAAATTAAATGTGCAGATAAGAGTGTCTGGGGTATAGAAGGATGGAGCCGCGGCGGAATGATGACTTATTTAACTTTATCACGCACAAATATTTTTAAAGCGGCAATTACAGTCGGAGGAATTGCTAACTTGCAGTGCAGCTCGAAGGAAAGTAAGTTCATGCAGCATTTGTATAAATCAACCACTGAACATGATAAACAAAAGCAGCTGCAAAAATGCAATGAAAGATCGATAATCAACTTCCCTGGGAAGTTATCAAAGAATACTCCTCTCCTTTTACTACACGGTACTGCGGATAACCGAGTACCGGCGCAAGATTCAATTGAACTTGCACAAAAATTAGAAGAATTAGATTATCCTCACGAATTAGTTCTTTATGAAAATGGGGATCATTTTTTGAAGAAACACAGAAAAGAGGTCAATGAAAAAAGGAAAGGATGGTTTGATCGTTATTTGAAGTGATTGTTCTCTAGAAAGTTACACAAAAATTATTTCTAAAAAATTTCACGCAAAGAGCGCAAAGTATACGCCAGGACGCAGAGAAAAATATTTTCAAATTATATAACTTGTTAACCATATTGTGCAAAATAAGAATTTTACTCTGACAAACTCGCTACAGTTTCAATTCAACTTCTTTTCCAGAAACCATGTATTTGATTTTTAACAATGAAACTTCTTCTATCCCTAATTTCAAAGCAAGTATATTTTTACCGGTAGTTAGTGTTGCTTTTATAATCTCAAGTTTCCCACTCAAATTAATCCCGGAAATTTCTATTTCTTCATTTATTTTAGAGTAGAATAAAATTTTGGCAGTGTTATCCTTTTCTTTAATAAGCACCGGTTTGTTTGCAATCTCGTTAATCCCGGATAGTAAATCCAACTCATCAAAATTTACATTTACAATATTCGATGATTCAATACTTTCGTTCCAAAGTTTACTTACCGATTTCAAAGTAAAAAAATAATTGACTTTTTTGGGCCGCTCTATCGCCAGAACCACCGACGATCTTTCAACCGGTATCACATCAAAAAGATAATCAGGCAGTAATTCAGAAGTATAATGCGGCAGACTATAGAGTGCATAATATCTTACACTATCACGTGAATCCAAATTATGAACATCCCAGCTTAAAGTCATCAGTTTTGGAATTGTTCCGCTTTTAGTTATTTCTAAATTTGTAGGCGCTGGGGGATAGATTCCATTAAGCCACACCATGAGCGGCGGATAAGCTTTATGCTGGAAATTTTGGAAGTCATAATCTTTTATATTCGAGTAACGGAAAAAAGCGACACCATCCGCATCAACTGCACGTGAATATTCTATCATCTTTTCAATTTCCAGTTTAACATCGTCTTTGTAAGCGCCAATACCAAGAACAACACTTCTCCCAAACGAATTATCAACCCATTCTTTTGCAAGAAGATCAAACCGCGTATTATCTTTAAACGACCAGTAAATTTGAGGGGTTATATAATCAAGTAATCCTTTCTCAAGCCAAGCGTAAGCATCTTGGTATACCTCGTTATATCCTTCCCAGCCGTACATTCCTTTTTGATTTTTGTAAACCCCAATAGGTGCTGCGCCGATTTTCATTAATCGTTTTATTACTTTAACTTTTTTACTTATTGATTCAATTAATGAAGTAATATTATTTCTTCTCCACTCGTCACGATCCAAGCTGCCACTGTAAACATTGTAAGAAAAATCATCATCAAAATTTTTGCCGGGGTATCGTATAAAATCCAAATGAATTCCATCCAAATCATAATTTGCTGTCAACTCTTCAATCATGTCGGATAAATATTCTCTAACTTCAGGTAAACCGGGATCAAGCCAGTAAGATTTTTGACCGTCTTGATTACTTTCTATCACCCATTCAGGTCTGCGAACGAATATATGATTAGAATCGTTTAGTGTTGATGTTTCCGTCCCGGCAAAACACCTTACAGTATTAATCCATGCATGAATTTCCAAACCTCTTTTATGCGCTTGCTCGATTGCAAATGTGAGCGGATCGTAATCAGCGCTTCCTCCGACTTTACCTGTAATGTAGGGTGATAATGCCTCAAATGATGATTTGAATAAAACGGTTCCGTTACTTCTTACCTGGAAATAAACCGTGTTTAGATTTTTTGATTTGATGTTATCGAAAATTTCAATTAAAGATTTTTTCTGCTTCTCTTGATCGTAAGTTGGCGGGGGCCAATCCAACCTGAAATTTGTCGAGACCCACACAGCACGTGTTTCCCGGTCTACCTGGGGTGTAACTCTAACAGCAATTAAAAAAAATAGAATAATGAATGTGAGCAATATTTTATTCATCATGTAAAGTATTGCAGCCCGTTTTTAATTGAATAGATAACGTTATCTTTATCTGCATCAACATCTATTAAAATTGATCCGGCGCTTTTCATTAATACAAATTTTATTTTTTCTTCTTTATTCTTTTTATCGCGCTTCATTGCATCATAAATAACATCGGTTTCAAAATCCTCTAATACAATATCCCGGTCAAATTTAACAAGTAACGAAAGGTATTTTGCAAGCAGATCATCATTCAGCAAATTTAATTTATTTGATAAATGAAGTGCACATGATAAACCGGTTATTACTGCTTGCCCATGTTTAATTTGATATTCTTGTTCAACTTCAAGTGCGTGAGCAAATGTATGCCCAAGATTTAAAATTTTCCGTAATCCCGATGTTTCAAGTTCATCTTGTTCAACAATTTTTCCTTTGAATGAAATACAATTTTCAATAACCTTATTAAGAGTGTCCTCTTCCAGTTTGTATAATTTTTTCAGATTCGATTTTATAAAATCAAAAAAATTATCATCTATCAAGAAAGAATATTTTACTATCTCACCTATTCCGCAAATTATTTCATCACGCGGTAAAGTTTTAAGAAAGTTCATATCGGCCAAAACAAATCCGGGTCGATAGAAAGAGCCGACTATATTTTTAGTGCTTCCGAAGTTTATTCCAGTTTTGCCGCCGATAGAGCTATCGACCATAGCAAGCAGTGTTGTAGGAACATGGATTAACTGAACACCGCGTGTGAAAGTAGATGCGGCATACCCGGCAAGGTCCCCGGTTATACCACCGCCTATTGCTACGATTAATGTATCCCTATTAAAACCACCCGCAATCAACTGTTCGTATATTCTGTTAAGCGATAAATATGATTTGTAAACTTCATGCGGTGAAAAAATGAAGAGTGACTTTTTACCTTTATGATTAACTAAAAATTGATCGATCGATTTTTTGTGAAGCTTGTACAAATTACTATCCACTACAACAAAAATATTATTCGAGAGTTTATGCTCCGTAATAAGCTTATTAATACTGCTGAAAATTCCGTTTCCTAAAAAGACCGGATAATTTTTGTTCTTAGTTTTAATCAGAATTTTTTTCATTGAATATCCCGGTAAGTTTTTTTGCTATCCTATCAACAGTAATACCGATAGGCGTATAATCTGTGTTGATAATTAAATCGGCTTTCTCGTAATAATTTTTCCGTTTATCTAACAGATCCTGGATTTTATTAATAAAATCCTCCTCTTTATTTTCCCCAAGCACCAGGTCACGGAAAAGAGGTCTATCAATTTTATTCTTTAATCTTTTGTACAAATTCTTAGGCGAAGCTTTTAAGTAAATAATCTTTCCGTTTTGTTTCATTAAATCTAAGTTGACTTTGCTTGTAATAGTACCGCCTCCAAGAGAAATTACAACCCCTTTTTCTTCAATCAATTTTTTTAAAACCTGGTACTCGAGTTGCCTAAAATAGGTCTCCCCCTTCTTATCAAAAATTTCAACAATGGTACAGTTTTCTTCTTTTTCAATTTCTTTATCAAGGTCGTAGAAATTTAAACCAAATACATTCGCAAGGATTGGTCCAATTGTACTTTTACCGCTCGTCATAAAACCGGTCAAGAATATTTTAATTTCTTTCATATGATTGGATAAGTATCAATTGAAATATAATTATAATGAAGTTAGTATAGTAGTAGCTTGGAATGTTAACTGTTAGAAATTAAAAACCGCACCGATTGTAAAAGTCATCCCGTCAATATTTACTTTTGATGGGAATGTTTTGGAAGAAAGTAGGTAAGGACTGCCTTCGTAATTTACAATGCTGTTACTATATTTTGATTTAAGATCAATCTCAGGATCGCGAAAACGCATCTGTCCGCGTATTGACAAATACTGATTAACCATGTAATCCATCCCGACAGCAACATGAATTCCATACCCGACTTTACTTCCATCATCTTGAACATGAACATCTCCAAGATCCCGGATATGACTCGCGAAATAGATTCCGCCTCCGCCGCCCATAAAGAATTTAAAATACTCCGTTGAAAACGGAAGCAAGTAATATAAACTAAACTCCAAAGGAATAACTTTATAACCGTCGTTCATCCTCACCCGATTTCCGCCGAGACTAAAATTAGTATTCGTAAAAGTTTTTTTTATGTATTCTGCAGATAATCCTACAATCATAGATTCGGAAATTTTGTATCGGGCTTCGGCAGAGTAACTATAAATTGCATCCAGGTCCTCGTGTATATTCCTTAACAGCGGATCGGGAGTGTTAGGTTGTAAGAACAGTTTTGAGGTTGTGGTATAATTATAGTTTACAGATACGGAAAAATCTTTCCCGTTATATTGAGGCAGAGTCGAAGTAACAGAAGCAAACATTACTATCAATATGTAAAATAATCTTTTCATAATTACCAAAAGCAATATAGGAATTAAGAACAAATTTCAAAGTGCAAAAAAAACGGTTTAAAATAAAAAAACCCCGCTAATTGCGGGGTCTTCTCTAAAAATAGTTCTATCTGAAAAAGAGATATCTGTTATCAACAATATCGGCTTCTTTCTTTAAATCTTGCAGCCATTGATTGTAATATCTGTTTTTCTTCTGCTGAATGAGATCACGTTTAATTGTAGCTTTTTGAATATCGTAAGTGGCCTGAACAAATTGTGTGCGGTATTTAGGGTATATCAAATAGACACCGTTCTTACCTTTTACCGGTTGCGACCACTTATTAAGTTCACCCTTAGCCGTGTATTCTGAGAAAGCAAATTCGCGTCCTACACCTGGAATTGTACCAAACGTGGTAAACTCAGCAGTTGTATCAACTTTTGCATTCGGCCAAATTGTAACTGCTAAATTTTTATCGCCCCTATCGCCTAATTTTGTACGAATCTCTTTGGCAACAGAAATTAACTTTTCAAATTTCTTTTCCTTAAAGACATTGCTGCGTACACCGTTTTTAACTTCATCAAATTCTTTGTAGCCGGCTTTAATTACATCGGAAACCATAACAACAACATAACCGGAAGTAACTCTAAAAACTACGCCGATATCCCCGAGACTGTTATTGAATGCCCAGTTAACTAATGCCGCACTCATACCAATACCGGGTAATGAAATAGCATCATCTTTGAATGGAGGTGTTTCTATAACATCGTACTTCATTAATTTGGCTTCTGATTCAAAACCGTTCTTATCAGCTATGTATGAAAAATCACTTGCATCCTGGTACAATTTATCCAAAGTTGATCCGGATACTTGAATTTTATTAACAATTTTTTCGATCACAAAATCTTCGCTCGATTTACCGGTAACCTTAATAATATGATACCCAAAAGAAGTTTTAACCGGTTTTTGAACTACACCAACCGGACCTTTGTAACAAGCTTCTTCAAACTCTTTAACCATTTGACCTTTACTAAACCAGCCAAGGTCTCCGCCTTTGTTCGCGTTAGAAACATCTTGCGACTTTGCAGCCGCAGTTTTTGCAAAGTCAGCGCCCTTTGTTATTTCATTATAAATATCAGTAGCTTTTTTAAGATCATCTGCATCATTACCGCTGCTCTTTACTAAAATGTGCGACGCTCTAACCGATTCATTTTTCGATTTAACCTTATCAACTAATTTATATACAACATATCCTTCCGTAGTTGCAACCGGTCCTATTACATTACCCTTTGTTCCTTTGATCAACAGATCTCTAACCTCGACCGGTGTAGATGATAGAGCAAGGGTGTCTTTTTTATAAGGTTGTTCAGAATAAATTTCTACGTAAGATTTGAACGAAGCAGTGTCGGTCTTTATCTTAGAAACGATTGCATCTAAATTACCCTTTACACCGTTTGAATCTGAGAGTGAAGGAATTTTACGGAATAAAATATATTTAAGTTTTCTTGAAGGATCGATTTTATAATCTTCAAGATGCTCATCATAATATTTTTTAACATCGTCATCCGTTACCTTTACATCGGAATCCGGCACTCTGTTAACATCGAGCATAATGTAATCAGCTTTCATCTTAGTGTTCTGCTGAATAAATTTATCAAGAGTTTCTTGTTCGCTAACAGAGATGGAAGCGAAAAGATAATTCTGGAGTTTCTCTTGAATAAGCTGCCTTTTAATCTGATCCTCTACAGCTAAAACGATTTCCTTATTTCTAGGGTCACGTAATGCTTGATCGTAAAGCTGCCTATTGAAATTTCCGGTAGAATCGGTGAACTGTTGTTTTAAGAATGCCGGCGGATTAGGACCCATAATAGCGGTATTAATCTCGTCATCAGTAATTTGAATACCGAACTCTTCAATTTTTTTATCAATTAATTTTTGAATTACAAGAGCATCCCAAACTTGATCTCTGAAATAATCCATTTGTGATTCATCTAAACTTTGACCGCTTGATCTTTCTTGCTGTTCTCTAAAACGATCTACAAGATTTGAATACTCTTGATAAGTAACATCTTCTCCATCAATAGAACCAACGTTCTGCGATCGGCTTCCCAGGAATTCAAGTACCCTGGAATCTGAAATAACCATGAACAGAACAAAAAGTCCGCCAACAAGAAGAATGAACCACGGAGCTAAACTCCTCATCCGGGCCATCATACCCATATAAAACAACCTCCGTTTAAGAAATATTGAAAATTTAGGCGCTTAATTTAGATACAAGGGGGGTGAAATGCAATTAAGTTTATTTCCTTTTATACTGCTTTTTTATAGGGTTACATTGTTTCTCTTCTTTAGTAGTTGTTTTCCTTACTCTTTACCATATTATTTTCCGCGCCAGATTATTGTCTTTTGAGGAAATCCTACTACAGTATGTCCTAGTACTATTACTTCGTACCCATCTGTCCATACATCTGTATATACGATGTAGTTAGATGTGTTTGCAAATTCAGTAAGCTGTTCCCACGTCGTACCGTTATAAAAATATACGTGCCCAAAATCTCCTACAGCTAATAAGTAGTTCTCTTTTACTCCGTACATACCATATATTGGAAAATTTAATTTAAGAATGTTTGACCAACCACTTTGCCACTCCCAAATACCACCAGGTCCTACTGAATATAATTTTTCCCAAGGGGATTTATATAAGTCCGAGTAGCCCCATTTAATATTAAATGTATTTCCATCGTAGTAAATTGAATCAATCAATTGCCAATTATTTATATTTCCCTTAATAAAAAAGTATTTCTCATAAGCTGATTTGAAGTTAGAAAGCAATACATAAGTTTCATCATCATATCGTGCTAATCCTTTAATAAAAAATTCACTATCACTCTCAAGTCCTATATTTATTGTATCTCTATTCCATGTTGTTCCATTATATTGTGCAATAAATCCACTATCACCACCTACCCATATATCATTCTTTGCATTACAATGAAGTGCTAATATTCTAAAAGTTGTATTCTGTTTATGTTCTTTCCATACATTCCCAGTTCGTTCTAAGATAAAATCTTGATTCTTGGCAAAAACTCTGTATCCGACAACCCAATTATTTGTAGTAGAAAAACCAGAAACCTTGCTTAACGAATTTGCACTTTGTTCTATTTGACTAAACAAATTTATTGCTTCCCATTTCTCCCCATCAAGGTGCCATAAATTCCCTCTGCTTCTATCATTATGACCAGTTATCCATATATCTTTTGAGGAAGTTGCAAACATACTTGTCATAACTGTTTGATCACTTCCTTCATATGCAATCGTATCTATTTCCCAAGCCATATCTCTTGGGTGCTTATAATTATTTACCGGCGGTTGTGTACCGTTGTCTTTACAAGAATTAGTTATTACAATAATTGTTACTACTAAGAGTAAAAATATCATTTGTTTCATCTCATCCCCGTTAGTTTCTCATTATAGTAACGAACGCACTAATTTGAATTACAAATTCACAAATAATTTAATTACAAGAAATGTAAAAAGATATCGTAGTGTTACTAAAAATTTTTTCGTAGTTCTACCATTAGATTAATAAAAGATTTTTTGCGTTAACAGCTTAATTTTTTTGGGGGTTGCTAACAGTGTATTTTATTGGGATGGTTCACAATGGTTGTACAATGCAACCCTTAATCTTCTTCCTGGTCCGCTCTGTGCCTTATCGATTCTGCTTTAACAATAAAATAGACTTCTTCGCCTATATTTGTTGCATGATCCCCAAGACGTTCCATATCCTGATAGATTGAATAAAATTTTATTCCGTCCTCTATCAATTCAGGGTTCTCTTTCAATTCCTTAATTAATTTATCAATACTTTCGTGAACAAGATCATCAAGTTTTTCATCTAAATTTAGAACAGATTTAGCAAGATCGGAATCGGTATTGATAAATGAATCGATCGAATTTTTAATCATGTATCTTGTCATGCGAGCATTTTCTTTAAAATCGATCTTGTTTAGAAATTTCGGTTTCCCCTTTATATCCAAAACATTCCTGGCAATATTTACGGAAAGATCCCCTATCCTTTCAAGGTTTACATTAATTCGAAGAGCAGACATTATGAATCGAAGATCAACAGCAACCGGCTGTGTTAACGCAAACAATTTCTGGCAGATGCGGTCAATCTTATCATCAAATTTGTCAACACGTGAATCCCGTTCAATCACAATCTTAGCGTAATCCTTATTCCATTCTTCGATTGATTTAATTGCGTAATTAACTTGTTCATCTACAAGACTGCACATTTTAAAAAGTTTAGTCTTCAATTTTTCCATTTGTATGTCGAAAGGTCTATCCATCAGCACTCCATTAATAAATAAAAAATCATCCGAATCGCCCGGTTACATAATCTTCTGTTTGTTTATTAGCCGGGTTGGTAAAAATCCTTGTAGTTTTATCATATTCAACCAGGTGACCCAAATAAAAAAACGCAGTGTAATCACTAATCCTTGCGGCTTGCTGCATATTATGTGTAACGACAACTATTGTATATTTTCTTTTTAGCTCAAAAATTAATTCTTCAATTCTTGCAGTTGAAACCGGGTCAAGTGCCGTAGCCGGTTCATCCATTAATAATATATCAGGTTCAACCGTTAAAGCGCGTGCTATACAAATACGCTGCTGCTGCCCGGCAGAAAAATTCAGCGCATTCTCATTTAATCTGTCTTTAATTTCATTCCATACCCCGGCTTGAATGGCAGTGCGTTCAACAATCTCTTCAATTTCTTTTTTATCTTTTATACCATGAAGCATGGGCGCAAATGCCAAATTTTCATAAACCGATTTTGGAAAGAGATTAGATTTCTGAAAAATCATCCCTACAAGTTTACGCAGATTAACAACATCAATTTCCGGCTCGTAAATATTAACTCCGTCAATCAAAACTTCGCCGGTTAATCTGAATCCGTGCATCAGGTCATTCATACGATTAATAGTTCTAAGTAAACTTGTTTTACCGCAGCCGGAAGGTCCAATTATAGACGTAACACGATTTGCATACAACTCTATCGATACATCATTTAACGCTTGAATGTAATTAAAATAAACACTCAGATTGTTAATCTTAATTTTTACTTCTTTCATTATCCCTTTCCGGTTATTTCTAAAGTTTTCCTGAATTTGTATCGATAAATAATAGCAGCCAAATTTAATAATAGGGTGATCATAATTAATATCAATGTTGTTCCATATTGAATCGGCATAGTCAATGCCGGGTTGGTTGACTGCGTAGCCAAAATAAAAATATGATATGCAAGATGCATAAATTGATCTGTAGGATTTATCATCGGTATCGAGAACAAACCCATATTGATTTGAGCAATGGGCAATTCAGGCAGAAAGAAAGCACAGCCAAGAAAAAGGATTGGCGCAATCTCTCCGGTACCACGGCTGAGCGATAAAATTACCCCGGTTAAAATTCCAGGTTTGGCTTGAGGAATAACAACATATTTAATTGTCTGCCACTTTGTTGCACCTAACCCGTATGCAGCAGCACGCTGACTGTATGGAATGGAATTAAGCGCTTCTAATGTTGTTACAATTATCGTAGGCAAAATTAGAACAGCAAGTGTTGCGCTTGCCCACAACATTGCCGGCTGACCGAATAACAGTCCGGTTTGTAAAATATGATCGATACTTTTTCCAACTACAAGTATAAAAAAACCAAATCCAAATAAACCGATTACAATAGACGGCGTGCCAGCAAGATTATTTACCGATGCACGGATTAATCGTGTTAACAAATTATCGGTTGCGTATTCATTAAGATAGATCGCCGAAAAAACCCCGATCGGTACTGCAAATAGAAGCATTAGTATTGAAACTGCAATTGTACCAAAGATAGCCGGACCAATTCCCCCTTCCGTCATATTGTTACGCGGAGAATCAATTAGAAAATCCCAATTAATTACTTCAATTCCTTCAACAAAAATTTTACCGAGTATTAAAAACAGAACTAAAAAAATTATAAGTGTTAGAGATTTTATCGAACCAATTGCCGCGATACCGCCTAACTGTTTGGATTTCATTCCAAGTTTATCTTTAATGTCACTCATAATATCAGCTTCGTAATTTTTTTCTCATCTTATTAAGAATCAGTTCCGCTATTAGATTAAGAATGAAGGTTGATACAAACAATACCATACCGATAACAAACAGAGCATAATAATGATTTGATTCAAACGATACCTCTCCCATTTCAGCGGCAATAGTTGCAGTCATTGAACGCATACTACGGAATATGTTGAATGTAAGTTCGGCAGCATTACCGGAAGCCATCAATACAATCATCGTTTCACCCACTGCTCTCCCAAATCCTAAAATGATTGCTGCCGATAGCCCGCTAATTGCTGCCGGCAGAATAACATTTTTTATTGTCTGCCATTTATTTGCACCAAGTGAATAAGATGCCATTCTCAATTCATTTGGAACCGAACGCAATGCTTCTTCCGTTAACGATGCAACTATCGGGATACATATAATTGATAATCCTATCGATGCAAGAAAAGCATTCAACCGGTTTGGCGGATGAAAAAGATCATTAAATACTGTAGCGCCAATTGCAAGCATTATAAATCCAATAACTACCGTTGGTATTCCGGCAAAGATTTCAATCACCGGTTTTAAAATTTCACGCGAACGGCTGCTTGCTATTTCCGATAAATAAATTCCAACGGCAATTCCAAATAGTGCCGAGATTAATGTTGCCGGTAACGCTGTCAATAAACTTCCAACTAATAATGATATGATCGAATACCGCGGCTCTTCCGAAGTTGGATACCATTGATAAATGGTTTTTGCAGTTCCCCCTGGAGTTGAAATTTCTTTACCGATAAACTCACCTATACCGATCTGTTCAAATGCGCGGTAGCTTTCATACAGTAAAAAAATAAAAATCGAAAGGATCAAAAAGATTGCGGCTAAACTGTTTATCATAAAAAAGTATTTGATCAATTTTTCTTTGATCAATTTTTTTTTAGAAACTGCTGCCGAGTATTGCGATATGAATTCTTCTTCTTTTACGTTCATCAAATTTTTATCAATGATTTAACGGAATATATTCCATCTGCCTTACAATTTTTTGTCCCTCATCCGATAAAATAAAATCTATAAAACCTTTCACTTCTTCTTTCGGTTCTCCATTTGTGTAACAATAAAGATAACGGGAAAGCGGATAAGTACCGTTCCTGATTGCTTCATAATTTACTTTACCGTTTTCAATCGCAGAAATTGCCTTTGCCTTCAAAGATGATTTTATGAATATGGTTTTTAAATCATTGCGCAAAGCAAAATAACCTACACCGCCGTAACCGATCCCTTTAATATCTTTTGATATTGCCTCGCCAAGCTGCGATGTACCTTGCAATACTTGCATCGATTGGGAAAAATCAATCTGTCTGCCCGATCGGTCTCTTCCTAAAATAGTTGTCTTAAAAAACTCGTAAGTACCGCTGCTGTTTTCTCTGCCGTATAAAACAATATCTTGATCGGTTCCTCCAGCTTCGTTCCAGTTTTTAATCTTGCCGGAAAAGATATCGCGAAGCTGTTCAATAGTAAGTGTGTCAACCGGATTTCCAGAATGAACTATGATTGCTATTCCATCCAATGCAACTTTGAATTGTACCGGTTTAATTTCCAGGTCAGGTAATTTGGATAATTCTGATTCTTTAAATTCACGGCTGATATTTGCAATGTTTGCTGTACCATTAAATAGTGCGGCTATACCGGTACCCGAACCGCCGCCGGTTACTTGTACGGATACACCCGGATTTTTACTCATATAAACCTCTGCCCATTTTTGGGTGAGATTCACCATTGTATCCGAACCTTTTATGCTGATTGTTTTCTTTTTGCTTGGCTGGCACCCGGGAAAAATAACCAGGACTAACAATGTTATTAAAAAAAGTTTTTTCACTTGAAAGTTTACAATGTAATTTTTTGACAGTATAAAATAAGAAGAAAAATTTTGTGAATGGTAATTGATAATTTATCGTATTAATTATGTCTTGTTGACGGATAGGAGTATATCCGAATACCGTCATTCAGAACCAGACTGTCGTTAGGCAAGTCTTGTTTCGGAATCCAATCCTTTCAACGGCTGCCAATACTCTACGTTCATGGTTACCAAAATTTCATTTGGAATTAAAACCCAAGGGCTTTAATTTTCGGCAACTTTTAAGGAATAAATCATGCCTTCGTTCAGCCACTCATGGTTACCTTACATCTATTTATACGTTGCCGGCGGATTATTCTTCTTTTTCGGCATGTATATAATTCACAAGAGCAACAGTCTTGACTTGCGGTTAAAGAAAAACCGCTGGTGGAGAAAAGTTCTCTACTTCGGGTTTTTCTACTTCATGATAATTCACGCCATTCTAATAATAGCAGCATTATACTGGTGAAATAATTTATGGAATCATTACACGGACTTGGAACAGCTACCGATTGGGTAGTAATGATAGTGTACTTTTTAGGCATAATGCTTTTCGGAAGTTATTTTGCCAAATACAACAGAACAACAACCGATTTCTTTTTCGGCGGAAGAAGATTTGCATGGTGGCTGATAACTGTTTCGATTGTTGCTACCGGTGTTGGAAGCCACAGCTTTGTTAAATATTCCGCTAAAGGATTCGAGCACGGCATCTCATCAACAATGACTTACATGAACGATTGGTTTTTCGTTCCCTTCTTTTTATTCGGCTGGCTCCCGATTGTTGTTTATACCAAAATCCGTTCAATACCGGAATACTTTGAAAGAAGATTCAGTCCTACTGTTCGATTCATAGCAACTGTTTTTCAATTATTATATTTGGTCGGTTATCTTGGTATCGGACTTTTAACCTTAGGAAAAGTATTCACCCCTTTACTTCCGACTGAAATTAATTTGTTAGGTTTATCGATACCGGTAAGTTTGATGGGAGTAATTATCACTATAGCAGTTATCACCGGAACGTATACAACATTCGGCGGACAGACCG
>DYJK01000052.1 GCA_020723165.1 Melioribacter roseus
GAACAAATATTTTTTTGCGAATTCAAGTGTATTCATACCGGAATACTTTTTTATCAAAGTGGAAAGCAAATGTGAAAGCGCGCTGTTGTAATTCCATTTTGTGCCGGGTTTGTTTGTAAGCGGAACCTGACGGATTAAATATTTTGTAGGTTCGTGACTTCTATCCCATCCGCTTCTCCACTTACCGCCGAAGTTATTCCATTCAAATCCGGCACCCATCGTCAGCGCATCCTTTATTGTAATTTTTTTCTTTTCGGGATCCGTTTTCTCATCAAACATTTCGGGAAGAAGATCGAATATTTTTTGGTTTTCATCTTTTATCAATCCTTTATCAATCGCAATCCCGATTAGCAATGATGTGATACTTTTTGCAGTAGACTTCAAGTTATTCCGTTTGTCGGCGCTGAACCCGTTATAATATTTTTCAAAGATATTTTTTCCGTTTTGGATAATTATTAAACTATGTGTTACCGGCTTGCTTCGATTATACGCAGTGAGGAATGAATCTGTTTTAACAAGATTAATATTTTTTTGTTGTTCGTATTTCGTTTGTTCGAAAGTTGTTCCATTTCCTATAAACAAAAAAGTAAAAAGGTGTACAAAAAAAATTATGAGCCATTTATTTCTTGTCAGCTTTTTCAACAAACATCCTTTCAATATTTAAATTGAATTACTTTCTTCACTTGAGATAATTTCAAATATTCAGTGAAATTAATAATACCTAAAATTTAAAAATTACTCCTCCCTACAAGAAGGGTTGAACTTCCCCGGCAGTAGTTTAGCAGAATGGGTTTTTATTCTCAAGGCAATTGTTTTTCCTACTATACAATAAAGTTTTTTTCATGATAACAAAGAATACTCCCGGGCATTATATTTATCTATCAGTTTACGATGGCAAAAAATATTGGTGGCTGGATAAATATCAGCACTATAAACTTTATAAAATAATTGAAACAAAAATTCTGCATTGATGTTACAATTACGGTTAAGATTAATGTTAAGGGTATGTAGTTTCTTTGCATTTCAGAACCTCTTTATATAACTTGGTAACCCGAAAAACAAGAGAGATTATTAATGATTAACAATTTGCTGAAAAAGATTTTCGGCGATAAGAATGTACGCGCTACTAAGGATTTATGGCCCCTTGTAGAAGAAATAAATACAATTTATGAGAGTTTTAAAAACCTTAGCGATGATCAATTAAGGTCAAAAACTACTGAGTTAAAAGAAAAAATTCAGAATGAAACTGCTGAACTCCGCACTCAAATAGATGAAATAAAAAATCAACTTCATAATGTTCAATCCGCCGAAGATAAACATTCACTTTACGATGAAATTGAAAAGTTAAATGACGAACTCGATGCAAAGTATGAGGAGATACTCTGGGAAATACTACCCGAAGCGTATGCGGTAGTTAAGGACACTTGCAGAAGATTGGTCGGCAAATCCTGGGAAGTTGCCGGAACTAAAATGACATGGGACATGATTCCATATGATGTGCAGTTAATCGGCGGTGTTGTTCTGCATCAAGGTAAAATTGCAGAGATGGCAACCGGCGAAGGTAAAACACTCGTTGCTACTTTACCGATTTATCTTAATGCTCTAACCGGCGGAGGGGTTCATATAGTAACTGTTAATGATTACCTTGCCAAACGCGACAGTGAATGGATGGGAGAAGTATTCAAATTCCATGGGTTAACCGTCGGATGTATTTTAAACACAATGGACAGCGAGCAGAGAATCAAAATTTATGGTCAGGATATAACTTACGGTACAAATAACGAATTCGGTTTTGATTACCTACGCGATAACATGGCAATCGATAAAGCCCATTGTGTTCAGCGAGGACACAACTTTGCAATTGTGGATGAAGTTGACTCGGTCTTAGTAGACGAAGCAAGAACACCATTAATTATTTCGGGACCGGTTGATAAAACCGAACACAAATTTGATGAAATGAAGCCG
The DNA here is from genome assembly GCA_020723165.1 of Melioribacter roseus. GTDB lineage: Bacteria > Bacteroidota > Ignavibacteria > Ignavibacteriales > Melioribacteraceae > DYJK01. The sequence continues at coordinate 1,966 of DYJK01000052.1, forward strand.
CGTGTTGAAAGGTTATTCAGGAAACAAGCAAACCTTGTTGCCTCAATTGTAAAAGAAGCAGAACAATTATTGCAGTCATCTAACGGAAAAGATAGAGAAAAAGCCGGGATGTTTCTCCTCCGTTCCCATCGTGGATTTCCTAAGAATAAAGCTTTAATGAAGTTACTTTCCGAACCTGAAAATAAAAAGTTGATGCAGCAGACAGAACTCGAATTCCTACGTGAGAATGCTAAACGAATGCCGGAGATAGATGAAGAACTCTATTTTGCTATTGAAGAGAGAAATAATCAAATCGACTTGACTGAAAAGGGAAGGGAAGAACTTGCTGTTGGGTCATCAGAAGGAAAAGAATTATTTGTTATCCCCGATCTTGGGACTGAAATAAGTAAGTTGGAAAATGATTCTTCATTTACCGTCGAAGACCGACTTCGTAAAAAAGACGAACTTTATCATCTCTATTCGGAGAGGTCCGATCGGATTCATACACTTAACCAATTATTGAAAGCATATTCACTTTTTGAAAAAGATGTTGAATATGTTATCACTGAAGAGGGGAAAATTGCTATCGTTGATGAATTCACCGGCAGAGTTTTACCGGGCAGAAGATATTCTGATGGTTTACACCAGGCAATCGAAGCAAAAGAAAATGTAAAAGTAGAACGCGATACACAAACACTTGCAACAATCACTTTACAAAATTACTTCCGCCTTTACAAAAAATTAGCCGGTATGACCGGTACTGCTGAAACTGAAGAAGGCGAATTTTTTGAAATATATAAATTGGAAGTAATTGTAATTCCAACTAACAGACCGATCGTGCGCAATGATGAAGATGATGCAATCTATCGTACAAAACGGGAAAAGTATAACGCAATCATCGATAAAATTAGATCGTTAAAAGATGAACGCAGACCCGTTCTTGTTGGTACAACAAGTGTCGAAGTCTCGGAAACGTTAAGTCGTATGCTAAAAAGGCAAGGTGTTCAGCACAATGTATTGAATGCTAAGCAGCATCAAAGAGAAGCGGAAATAGTTGCGTTCGCCGGGCAGCCCGGTGCTATAACAATTGCAACTAACATGGCGGGGCGTGGTACTGATATAAAACTTGGAACGGGTATTCGCGAAATAGGGGGACTTTATATACTAGGAACCGAACGACACGAGGCAAGAAGAATCGATCGCCAGTTACGCGGTCGTTCAGGCCGCCAGGGCGACCCGGGTACTTCAAAATTTTTCATCTCGCTTGAAGATGATTTGATGCGATTGTTCGGAAGCGATAGGATTACTTCTATCATGGGCCGGCTTGGAATGGAAGAAGGCGAAGCGATTCAACATCCGCTCATAAGTAAATCTGTTGAACGTGCACAAAAGAAGGTTGAAGAAAATAACTTTGCTATCCGTAAACGTTTGCTTGAATATGACAACGTGATGAACCAGCAGCGCGAAGTTATTTATTCCAAAAGAAAACAAGCGCTTGAAGGTGAACGATTAAAAGCAGAAGTGATGGAGTATCTCGATGAATATTTACAAAGTCTTTTAGACAAACATTATGAAAATGGCGAGATAGAGTTAATACACGATAATTTGTTGCAGCATCTTCTCGTAGATTTTAAAATTGAACCGGAATTATTCCAGCAGCTTGGTAATGATGGCTTGAAAAACAAATTGTTTGAAGCAGCTAAAGATTTTTATAAACGCAAAGAGGAAATGCTTGGCGAAGAATTGATGGCGCGTCTTGAACGGTATGCTGTGTTAAGTGTGATTGATGAAAAGTGGAAAGAACATCTCCGGGAAATGGATGATCTTAAGGAAGGTATCGGGCTTCGCGCTTACGGTCAAAAAGATCCTCTGCTTGAATACAAAGGTGAAGCATACAATTTATTTGTTCAGCTTCTTGACCAGATACGGAACGATGTTGTTTCGTTCTGTTTCAAGTTTTGGCCGCAAGCCCCGGCAGAAGTCCAAGGAAGACGCACTGCACCTACGCAGAGAATGCAGACAATTAAAGATACATCGGATAATTTGGGATTACGTGCTCAATCGCCCCAGGCAGATCCATCGCATAGGGGAAAAGCCCAGCCGGTTAGAGTTGAGGAAAAAGTCGGTAGGAACGATCCTTGCCCTTGCGGAAGCGGAAAGAAATACAAAAATTGCCATGGGAAAAATGAATAACTTTGTAATACCGTTTTCCGGGAGAGGTTGATGTGAAGAAAATTGAAGCTGTGATTAGACCTTTCAAACTTGATGATGTAAAAGAAGCTCTGCTCGAAGTTGGTATTAGGGGAATGTCGATTACCGAGATACGCGGTTACGGAAGGCAAAAAGGTCATAAGGAAACTTTCCGCGGCAGCGAATATCAAATTGAGTTTGTTCCAAAAATAAAAATTGAAATAGTAGTAGATGATTCTATCGCAGAAAAAGTTATTGATGCAATTTTATCTACGGCTAAAACCGGGCAAGTAGGGGACGGAAAAATTTTCGTATCGGATATAACCGATGTAATCAGGATCAGAACAGACGAATCTGGTCCCGAAGCTTTATAATTTTCTCACTAAGCAAAGGTAACCGCATAATAGTTTTTACAATTCATTAACAACTATCATTTCTAACATCATGCTAAACATAAGAGCAAAAAAACTATTTGCGTCGGCAACTTTGTTTTTCCTTTCTATGATTTTTATCAGCTGCGGCGTCTGGAGAAATTTTACTACGTATTTCAATACTTACTTTAATGCCAAGACACTTTTTGATAGCACCGAAGAAGTAATATTAAAAAACCGGAAGGATGTTTTTGCATTTAAGGAAGAAAAACTTCAAAGCCAGCAAATACAAGATCTTACAAAAGTGATCGAGAAGTGTTCTAAGATTCTTCAGTTCGAAAATGAATCGGGTTATTTTGATGACGCACTTTTTATAACCGGTAAAGCATTTTTCTACCAGGAGGAATATTCAAAAGCACAAAGAAAATTTCTTGAGCTTGCAGCAATTCCCGAATCGGAGTATGCTCTTGAAAATAAATTATGGCTCGCGAAAACAAATCTGCATCTGCGGAATTTTGACGAAGGCGTTGCCCAGATTGATGAAGTTAAAACAGAAGCACTTGCTGCCGAGGAAGAGGAACTCTACAAAGAAGCGTGTATATCAAAAATCGGTTTTTATGTTTACCGCGAAGAATATGTAAACGCAGTCAATGAAGCGAATGTATTTATAAGTTCTCTTGAAGACGAAGAAGTTGCGGCATTAGTATGGTTCCAGCTTGGTAAAATTTATGTACTCCAGGAAGATGAAGAAAAAGCATTAGAAGCTTTTTCTTCTGTTCTTAAATATTCTCCTTCATTCGAAGTGGAATTTGAAAGCCGTCTTGAATATGCGAAACTGCTGAAAGATTTAAACCGGCTGGATGAAAGCCAGGAAGCTTTATTCGAACTCCGTGACCAGGGAAAGTTTAACAACCAGATGGATCGTATTTTAATTGAAGTAGGTAATCTACATTATGCAAAAGATGAAGATGAAGAAGCAGTTCGTGTTTTCAGGGAAGTTGATTCTACTTACAAACAAAGCGAAACTGCCGGTATTGCAAGTATGATGCTTGGTGAAATTTATGAAACTCGAATTCGGGATTACGACAGTTCATTTAAATATTATAATAAAACTGTTAACTCTATTGCACCAAGAGAAATAAAAATTGAAGCCGGAACACGTGCAAGGAATTTTGACAAATATTTTCAATTACGAAAAAATATAGCTGCACAGAATTTGCAGTTGACATATATAACCGATCCCGACCGTTTTTTACGGGACTCGATCGATTTTGATATTGCATATACACAATTCTTAGAAGAGAACCGTAAAAGGCAAGAAGAGTTACAAAAATCACAGCCCAACTTAACCGAACAGCAAGCACTACAATCAATTCAACAGCAGCAACAGCAATTAAAAAATGTTATAGTTCAAAATCCTAATGAAGAATTAACACTTGTCCAGCTTATTGCACAAGGGAAAGTAACAAAACCAGTGCGGCCTAAAATGTCCGAGGATTCTGTAAAAACACAAATAGCACAGCTTTATTACAATATGGGCGGTATGTTCTTTTCAGAATTTGAAGTACCCGATTCCTCCGAGTATTATTACTGGGATATCTTGGATAACTTTCCTTCTAAAAAACCGTATTATGTTCAAACGCTTTATGCACTCGGCACTTTATATGAAACAGAAAATGATACAACATTGGCAGACAGTTTATTCGGGGTAGTTTATAATGATTTTCCTAACGATCCGTTAAGTAAAGAAGCAGCCAGGAAGCTTGGTTTGATTAAGGACGAGGGAACGACTAATTTAGCTGCCGCTAAAGATCCGGCTGAAAAAATTTACATTAAAGCCGAAGAGCTTTATTACAACAAAGATTATAAAGGAGCCATCGACACATTAAAAACAATTTATTTAAAATATCCCCGTTCTACTTTTTCGCTTAAATCTGTTTACTTCATCGGTATGATATACGAAGAGCAGATGAAATATGATTCCGCTGCATTTTTCTATCGTGTGTTAACAACCAAAGAAAATTCACAGACACCTTATGGAAAAGCCATCGCTGCAAAATTCAACGAATATAAAATAGAAACAGATAGGATTGAGAAAGAGAAAAAGGATAAAGAAGCAGAAGAGGAAAAACTTCAAAGACAGAGATTAGAGCAAGCGAGGAAAGACTCGTTGCAAGCTGCTTCACCTGAAAAGATTTTGACGGATCAAAATGTTGTAACAGATAGCGCTGCGAATAAAGAAATAAGAAGGCGCCAGACATATTTGGAAAGATTGAAAGCAGAGCAATCTGATTCCACACGCAAAAAAATTATTGAAGTAGAAAGACCTCAATCGATAAAACCGGACACTACAAAGAAGTTAATTCAAAAAACAGTTTTACTCGATTCAGTTAAAAAACCAGAAGAAAAAATAGACTCTACTAAGAAATTGATTCAGAAATCAATACTGCCAGATACAACAAAACAATTTGAAGAAAAACCGGATTCCACTAGAAAGCTGATTCCAAAATCAGAATTACCCGACTCAGTTAAAAGACTGGAAGAAAAACCAGACTCTGCAAACAAGTTGATTCAGAAACCAGCTCTGCCCGATACAGCTAAAGAACCAGTAGAAAAACCGGATTGATGAGATACTTAAAATGGAGTACAAGAAAATCCTTCAATTAATTGAGCAAGGAGAAGGACTCCGTATTGAATTTAAACAGCGGTTTTCTACCTTCGAAAAATTTGCCAAGGAAATGATAGCGTTTGCCAATACAAGCGGCGGGTTCATTTTTCTCGGTGTTGATGATGATAAATCAATCTATGGAATAGCAAGTGAGAAATCCGATCTCGATCTAATTAAGGAAACCGCTGAGAAGTATTGTGAACCGAAAGTTGATTACAGAATTGAACCGGCTGAAATCAAGAAAAAGGATATACTGATTATTGAAATCATGGAATCTAAAATTAAACCGCACAGAATCCAGGATTATAAAAACGAACTTGATCTAAATACAGCACTAGTTTATGTAAGGATTAATGATAAGAGTGTTTTAGCCAGCAAAGAAATGATTAAGTTAATGCAGACTCAAACAAGCGGGAAATCACTTAACAAATATGAAGTTGGACCGAAAGAAAAATTTGTTTTTGAGTTTTTAGATAAGTACGAAAAGATAACCGTAAAAGAATTAAGTAAATCAGCGAACATTTCCGAACGAAGGGCATCGCGCACGTTGATTAAACTTGTAAGAGCAAACCTTCTTTTAATCCATACCAAAGATAATGGTGAAAACTTTTTTACTTATGCCGGTTAAATATTGGATATATCTTTCCAGATCAATACTTCATGTAATATTTATCGTTTCATTTTACCTTCAAATTAATAGTTAAAAATTAATCTTGTAAATAATTCGGTTTAAGAATTTAATAAAAGACTGAGACACCGGTACAGTAGTTGTACAAAGTGGTTTTTCATGGTACACGAAAAATTAACTTGAATGTTTGGTTGTTTATTGTAGTTTGCTGGTAAGTAAGTTAATCAACTTGCGGAGTAAACATGAAGAAAAATATTACCCACTATTTTCTAATTGTACTTTTTTTCTTTCCCTTCTTAATATCGGCTCAAACAATAATTAAAGAACGAGTAAAGATTAATCCTTCAAAGCAACAATCAAAGTTTAATAACACAACACAAGATTATCCACCTTTAGATTTTCAAATTGGTGGGGCACTATATTTTACCGCAACGGTCTCTGGACCATCGGGAAGTACATCAGGAAGCGGCGGTGGCGGACCAAATCCATATGTTTATCTATCATTACCGGCTGCAAATGGAATTTATAGAATACACGTTAGCTGCGGATTAGAAGCCGGACAAATTACTAGTGTCGATTATTCAGCAAGTTGGGGAGGTGTTGGATTTGGTGGTGGTGTGAAGTGGCTCCGGAATGACGGTGATCTGCCAAAAGCAGCTTCGACAGATTTCTATTGCACTTTCAGCGGCATACCGGTACCCCCACTCCCTATTCCTTTTGATTTTGGAATTGACATTATTGAAGATCATATATGCGGCACACAAACTAGTGATATTAATGCCGGTACAAATCAACCGCCTGATTCTCTAAGCGATGATAATATTCAGTTAGCAATAACAAATATTAATACGGATGCTGTTATATTTAATATTTTAACGAACCAGATAATTGGTACAAGTTTAGCAACTTCTTTTGATAGAGTGAGTGATTATGGAATAAAATTGAATAGTCCATACTCCGGCTTAACGCAACAAGTAAAATTAGTCGCATATTCGAATGGATTAGAGAAGGAAGATTCATTATTGATTGAGCCGGCAACAGATGACGTTTATTTAGATGCAGACAATTATTTGATTAACTTGATTCATGGAATGGCGGCAACGTTAACAATAAAACTATTTCCTGATTCAGATTGTTCCGATATACGATTGCGAAACGATACAAAGTTTAATATAGAAATTACATCTGGCGATTCACTGGGTCATTTGGTACATCCGCTAAGCGGAGAATTTGGAAGACAATTCAGTAATTTAAATCACACGAACGGAGTACTATCATTCGATTTTATTGCTGATGGCAGTCTCCCTTCAGGCGAGGATACTGTATATGTTACAGTCTCAACAACGGATCCCAATATTTGGGCATATGATTTTATTGTGTTAATTAATGAGGGAAATATTGTAGTAGAGTTTGTACCTGAAAGTATAATGCCGGGAGGAACCGCAGAGATAGTACTAAAGAAAAGAGAACCGGATGGAACGCTCACAGATTTTCCTCAAGATCAAGTGTTCAATGTATATCTTACACATGGTAAAGATTATGGAACGATTGAATATTTTTATAGGGGAATGTGGGTGGACACATCAGATGTAGTAGAATTTGAAATGGTACCGTTCAAATTTATCGCGATGAACAATCTCTCACAATTGCTGGTAGAATCCTCGTTGACTGTTTCAACATATCTTGATAGCGGAGAAAATATATGGGGAGGGGGAACTATTTTGATCAGCGATTCAACTGATACTTCGATAGATACTTTTTATGTTAAAGCAAATTTTGATAGAACAGAGATTATTCCTGGCGATACAGTTAACGTAATTGTTAAGAAAGTAAACAAAGAAGGAAATGGAACAGATTTTCCTGAGAACACATCATTTGAAGTCGGGATAAAAGAGGGCTGCGGAACTGGAAATATTTTAACATCAAATGGAGATGTCGGCCAGTACTTTATAAATGTTAATAAACCAATACGGTTTATTGTAAATGATTCAGTTGGGGTAGTAGATACAAGCATAGTATTGCGTATAGGCGTTCCATCCGATGATAGTACGTTGTACTTGCTATATGATGAATTAGTACAGAGCAGTCCACTGTTAATGCAGAACGAGAAAACATATTTATTCAAAGAGAACAAAATAAATACCGTAACAAACCAAACAGCAGAATACTGTATAATAAATCCGTTTGAATATAATGGTTTTGGTCTGGCGAGAGCAATTGTGGAAAATATTGAAATAAAATTGACATTAACGGGTAACGAAGAGATTTGGCCATATCTACCACAGCAGTTAGATGGTAGAAATCGTGGCGCAGATAGACCAGGATATAATCCTTTTACTGCAGTAAGAGTTGATGTTATAAAGGGTACACATTCCCTATCTGGAATCGAAGTAAAGTTTGCAATTAAAAGAGTAGAAGGAACTGGGGGGCATGATCATATTTTTCCACAACTTCCACAAAGTTTATCAGGCAAGTTAAGAGCTAATAATGTTAATGGAAACCCAATTGTTGTTAGAACGGATATAAATGGTAAAGTAAATGTTGATCAGATATTGTCCTCGCAATTCTCAGGTAACTACATTATTCAGGCGGAATTAGTTTCTAATACTAAAGTACAAGACGCAATTGGTATAGTCGTTAAAGTTCCTGGGTTAATTAACTTTGCGGAGTTTAACACCGAAGATAAATGGAGATTAGTAGGTGCTCTCCCAACAAAGCATACTGATGTTCATTGGTGTACGCAAGAGATGAGCCAGTATATGTTAAAGGCACTTGATGAATTTTATGAATGGTCTAAAACTTACCGGAGTGATGGATCATGGACAGTACTTGATATAAATGATATGAGCTTGATTTGGGGCGGCTCATACGAATACAATGCCGATTGGAATGTCTATAGAAAGCATTCTTTTCATAGAGTTGGTTTAAGTGTTGATATAAATAGATCTGTGATGAGCGACCAAGAATTGAAAAAACTTACTGAGATTATAAGCAAAAATTATGGTAGGAGAGACCCCGAAAGGCCACAAATTCATTATGGATTTTTAGGAGGGAATTAAAATGAATAATAAAAAAATTTTTTTGTTATTGTCGCTGTTTACTTTTAATGTTTTGTTGGGACAAGAATTTCCTATGATTAAGAAGGCAGCAATAACAAGTGAAGTATTTCATCAAGGACAAGGATTGTTTTTTTATAAATACACTGTGCTGAACGATAGCTCTAGTAGTGGGGACATATTTTCATTTGATATTGATGTTTCTCTAGAAACCGAAGCGGTGATTGATACAACCGGCCTTCGTTTTTGCAATGCTTTGTTAAAAAACTTTTTTACTAAAGGATATAGTTTTTGGAAAGGTAAGGTTATTCCCATCGGAATTTCACAAATCCCAAATGGATGGGATTGTTCTATCAATTTGAGTACGTTGAGAATAGATTTTAGTGGTTTTCCAGAGATAGAAGCCAGAAATAAAAGTGATAGTTTTGAAATAAACTGTATGGCTTTGCCAGCAATAAAAAAGACGACTTTTTCAATCGCTAAGGATATTGTGATAGATCAACTACCAAGCATTGAAGATACGAGTTATGCAATGACAGAAGAGCAAATGGATTCAATCCTATCATCATTAGATTTTAGTACCTTTACTGTTGGTCCCAATATTTTCCCAGGTGATATTGAATGTGTTGGAATAGTTGACTCGATGATTAGTTATATAAATCGTTCAGTGGAATTAAAATGGATTAATACTGAACAAACAAAAAACAAATACGAAAGCTATTTAACAAATGCTAAAACATTGCTTCAACAAGGAGATTTTTTACAAGCGCGTTCTTATCTTCAAAACATAATCAATGACGTTAATATAGACAGTTCGGGCGCAATAACAAGTGAAGCATATGCACTTCTTCGTTATAACACAGAATATCTGCTGAGCAAACTGCCGGAACCTGGCTTAAAAGTAAAACTCAAAAACAGCAGCGGTACTAAACTCCCCGGTGGCAGTTTGCAGTATTACGAAGGCGGTTGGAAAAACGCTATTGATAACGGCAACGGAACTTTTACCGTTGATACACAACTTAAAACAGTAAGCTTGAGAATGACTTACGAGTACGGAACGCAAACGAAATCAAACATAACAGTTACGACAGATACTGTTGTATTTCAAACAGTAAATACTCTGGTAAAATTGCAAGACAGCAACGGCAATGCAATAGATACCGGTAGTGTACAGTATTATGCCGGAGGATGGCGCGTCTTCGGTAATACTATAAATGGGGTTACTTCAAAAGAATTATTAGCTAATAATTACACATTCAGAGTGAGTTACGCATTTGCAAGTAAAGACAAAGCACAAGATTTGAACACAAACACAACAGTGGTATTTCAAACGGTAAACAGCAGAGTTGAACTTAGAAACAGTAATGGTGAATTGATAGACCAGGGAACCGTGCAATATTATTCGGGCGGATGGAGAGAATTTGGAACAACTTCAAATGGAATTGTAAATAAAGAATTACTTGCGAACAACTATACGTTTAGAATGAGTTATGCGTTTGCAAGTAAAGACAAAGCTCAAGATTTGAATACAAACACGACCGTAGTATTTCAAACTGTAAACGCTAATGTGGAATTGAGAAATAGTCTAAGTGAACTGATGGATCAAGGGACAGTTCAATATTACTCTGGTGGATGGAGAAATTTGGGAACAACAATAAATGGTATAGCAAGTAAAGAGCTGTTGGCAAACAACTACACATTTAGAATGACCTATGCTTATGCAAGTAAAGATAAGGTTCAGGATTTGAATACAAGTGCAACCGTGGTATTTCAAACTGTAACTGCTAAAGTGGAATTGAGAAATAGTGTGGGTGAACTGATAGATCAAGGGACTGTTCAGTATTACTCTGGTGGATGGAGAGAATTCGGTGCAACAGTAAACGGGGCGGTCAACAAAGAACTTCTCGCAAACAATTATACGTTTAGGATGAGTTATGCATCTGCAAACAAAGACAAAGCACAAGATTTAAATACAAATACGACAATTATTTTTCAGACAACAGATACAAAGGTAGAACTGCGAAACAGTGTTGGTGAGTTAATGGATCAAGGAATAGTTCAGTATTATTCGGGCGGATGGAGAGAATTCGGTGCAACTGTAAACGGAATCGCTAGTAAAGAGCTGCTTGCAAATAATTATACATTCAGAATGAGTTACGCATTTGCGAGTAAAGATAAAACTCAAGACTTGAACACAAATGCAACCGTTGTTTTTCAGACAGTAAACGCCAAAGTAGAACTTAGAAACAGTATTGGTGAATTAATGGATTTAGGAACAGTTCAATATTACTCTGGTGGATGGAGAAGTTTTGGAACAACTAGTGGGGGAACGACATCAAAAGAATTACTTCCTAACAATTATACTTTCAGAATTACACATGAATTTATATCGAATGACAAAGCACAAAATGTCGAAACTAATAACACTATATTATTCTCAACAGTGTTGAGTACGGTTCGTGTAAAGGATTCGCAAAACCAGCCAGTTAATAGTGCAACAGCTAGTTATTACTCAGGTGGCTGGCGTACGATTGGCACAACAATAAACGGAGAAGCTACAAAAGAACTCTTACCGTCAAATCTGACATTTAGAGTAAATGATGGAACAACACAGCAAGATAAAACACAAAATTTATCGACAAATAATGTAGTAGAGTTTATTTTTCCGTAGACAAAGAGGAAAATAAAAAATGAAAAAATTAATAATGGTGTTGTTGTTTACTGCAACTGTCTCGGCACAAACAATTTATAAAGTAACCCCCGGGACGAAAGATAACCGTTTGATTTTAACGATAGAGAATGAATCGAAAGAGACAGAATTGAGAGATGTTAAAGTAAGATTGGTTGATAAACTAATTTCGCTCAGTTTTCAGAAAACAGAAACAGACATAGAAAAAATAGAAATGCTAAACTCGCGAGATGTCGAGTTCATATTTGAAGTAAAGGGTGTGGTAGATGTAAAAAGAGTAGACACTTTAAAATTTATGATAAACAACAACATGGTTAGTAGGACTAAAGAAATATTAATAGGATATGAAATACCGTCAGAGTTTAAGTTAGAACAAAACTATCCAAACCCGTTTAATCCAACTACCTTGATAAGATATCAGTTGCCAGACGAAGGGAAAATCACATTAAAAGTGTATGATATACTTGGCAGAGAAATACTCACATTAATAGAAGAAGAACAAGAAGCCGGTTATTATGAAAAAAGATTTGATGCGAGCGGACTATCAAGTGGAATGTATATTTACGCTTTGTTTTCAGAAAATAACAAGTCAATAAAAAAAATGATGTTGATTAAATGAAATTCTCGGTTGTCATTATTGATCAAATACCTTTCTCAAATCGAACACAGCTATCCCATAAGCGACAGCAACATTTAGTGATTGTTTAATTCCGTACTGTGGTATTTCAATGGAGAAATCGCACAAGTCTATTAGTTCTTGCGATACACCGGTAATTTCGTTACCTACTATTAAGCAAAGCGGAAAATCTGTTTTCAAAGTGTTGAAATATGGTTTACTTTTATCCGTCATTTCGAGTGCACAAATTTTAACTCCTTGCTGTTTTAATTTGTATATCACTTCCTTAGGATCTTTAACATATTCCCATTGAACACTTGCTTGCGAGCCGAGGGCAGTTTTTAAAACTTCTTTTTTCTCCGGTGTAGGAGTATAACCGCACAAAAATAATTTCTCTATCATAGCTCCATCAGAAGTTCTGAAAATTGAACCGACATTATAGCTGCTGCGGATACTATTTAGTAAAACGTAAACCGGGAGTTTTTTTACTTGATGAAGTGTTTCAATTGTACTTCTGTTCTGAGATATCTCATCATGGGAGAGTTTTTTCATTTATACTATGCGGTTGTTTTGTATGTTAATTTAAGTCCGATAATTCCTACAACAATCAAAAAAATAAAAAATATTCTAACCAATTCTTTTGGTTCATTAAAAAATAATATGCCGTAAATCGCGGTTCCAACTGCACCTATACCCGTCCACACGGCATAAGCAGTACCGATGGGAAGATTCTTACTTCCTATGGCAAGGAAAACATAACTTAATATCATTGTTATGATTGTAAAGACGGTCGGTTTAAATTCTGTAAATCCATTACTGTACTTTAATCCCACAGCCCAGCATATTTCAAAGAAGGAAGCAATTAATATGTAGAACCACGACATTAAAAGGAGACCTTTGCTACCGAGAGATAATCATCAAGAGTTTGATCGTTGATATAAAAATTTACTTTTTTCAAATCGCTGAATTGTTTTGCTGTCTCGGAAAGCTGCTCTTGTATTCTTGGTATATCACATACTCCGGAAATATTGAAATCTCCTTTTAAATATACATCTGCAATACCGTTTGCTATAGTTACCTGGACTAACATTAATTGAGGACCTTTTATAAAATTTTTTAACTCACCTTTCGGCGTTGATGTAACCAATTCATTCAACGCGGCTTCAAGCGGAGAACGTTCGACGACAATATTTTTTTCTTCTCTTACAAGTAGATCATTACACCCGATCGGTTTGCCGGTTAGTTCCGTACCTTCAAGGGCAACGTAATAAACATAAACAGTTTGTTCTTTAGGCTCCTCTTTCTTTTCATTTTCATCTTTGCCGCATGATGTTATTAAAGTTAATAGGATAAGAATAAAAAGAGAAACTAAATATTTTCTCTTCATCGCGTTCACCCCGTGCTAATGATTGGCTTGTTTGCTACTACAAAATAGGTTAAACAAAACAATTATAAAAGAGGTGTCATCTAAATTCTACTTTATAACTTTGAAATAAACAGTATCTGTAATAGCTGAACCAAACACACCAATTCCGTCACCTTCAATGTTCATTCGCGGTTCGTGAAAGTTACCATCGAATTCCTGGACGTTTTTGTGGGTCTGTGCAAATAATCTGTAGTTATCATCGGCTGCATAAATTATCATTCGGTATTTGCTATAAAACCATACATCAAGCCATTCTACTTGATATTCAATATCTTGAGAAGAATAATTAACATTTTGCAGCCACTTGAATTGATATTTGTACCCATCAAAATCTTTTTCAAGGTCATCAATCTTAATTTCGAAATAAGGATTATCGTAAATGAAATTATCGAGCGACGCATCAAGTGCAACAATAGATATAGCATAATATTCTGTTCCGGGAGACGGTACAAACTTTACAAATAATCGTTTATCGCTGCCATCGTTATCTTTTTGTTGGTACTTAACGGAATCAATGTATGACTCCGAATCATTTATTTCAAAACCGGGTTTTGGAGTTTTTGTTATTGAACTTGCTTGCAGCAGTTTACCATCAATGTAAGCAGAGACTGAAAGTTTGTAAGATTTATCATGCCCGATATCAAGATCATTTCCGCTGTACTCGAAAGCAAAATTTGTAGGATTAAAAGTTAATTGATAGGTATTCCCATCTTGCATATCCTGGAGTTTAACATCGGCAGTAAAAAGAACTACTTGTTCGGGTTCTAATTGTGTATTAAGAGGGATATTTCTTGTTATACGGATGTTTTCAACTTTTTTACCCGGGTATAACAAACCATCAATTACAATTTTGGGGGAATAAGTGTTCTGCCCGATTTCAACACTGCTTTCTCCGCAAGCATAAAAGGTTAATGATATTAATAAACCAGCGATTATTTTTTTTATGTTTAACATAGAGTTCCTCAAATTTAGAATCTTACACTAACACCGATACTTGGAAGTATCGGGAACATGTTAATATTATCTACTTTTTGTTTTAGCATTCCATCTTTTATTTCGTTCTCGTATTCAATAAACCAAACATTTTTTCTGTTGAGCATATTGAATATTTGCAGATAAGGTGAAAGCGTCCAGCCATCGTACTGGATTTCATAAGTTAAACTAAAATCCAAACGAGCATAGTAGGGAAGACGGAATTCGTTAATGCCCGATGGATAAATTGCAACACTATTTGTGTTTAAATCCCAATCGGGTGCTTGATTAATAATATAAACCGAAGCCGGTAATGTTATCGGCTGCCCGGAGAAATAAGTAAAGTTGAAACCTAGCATCCACGTTTTATCGGATTTCATAATTGGTTTACCGGTAAAATCATTGAATAAATTATTCAGATCAAAATTTGCAACAAGATTTATTGCGTGTGTACGGTCGTGTCTTGGTGGATAAGCATCGCCTCTATTTATTCGATCGATTGTATATTCAGTTTTTGCGAATGAATATGCAAACCAGCCGGTAATTGCACCAATATCCTTGCGGATTAAAAGCTCTACCCCGAATGAATTTCCATCGCCGCGGTTGAACAATCCCTTGGTAGAATTAAAAAGCGGTTCATTCTCATCGCTGTATCCGTCCGCAGAAATATCAGCAAGAAAAGTCGGATTGTAAGAATAAATGTTGTTATAATTTTTATAGTATGCTTCAATTTCGAATTCGATGTTTTGAGCAATCTCTCGCTGATAACCTAAAATGTAATGAATCGCTTCCGAACCTTTAATGTACTCATCGGCACTTGTCCAAATGCTTACAAAAAATAAACGCGGGATTCTGTTTGCATATTGGTGAAAAATTCCGGTGGAAAATTTCAGGTTGCTCGTTTCGCTTAAGCGGTACTTAACCGAAAAACGCGGATCAATATTTTTATAATCTTTATCGGAATTAAAATAATCTCCACGTATGCCGGCTTCAATATCCCATAGTATGCTCGGTTTCCAATTAGTAGTTAAATAAAGGGAATAAAGTTCGCGTTTTTTGGAAACATCAACTTTACCTCCAATGAAATCTTGTTTTAAACTGCCGCTTACAAATTTTTCTTCAAACCCGAATTTGAAAGTCCAGTTATCACTAAAAAAGTAATCGATAGCACCCTTTAATGTTACATCTCTAATTCTATTTTCTTCTGTGAATTCAACATCATCGAAATCGAAATCGGAAAAGAAGCTGCTGCCGGTAATCCAAAAATTGCCGAATATTTTTGGAGTGAAAATGTGCCGCCAGTTAATGCTTGCTGTTTGGTTTCCCCAGATATAATCAAAACCGAGAGATTGTTCACGATCTTTGTCTAGTACAAAGTTCAAGTCATCTATACCGCCGTAAAAACTAATGCTTAACTTGTTGGAATTATCGATATCGAAAAATGCTTTTATGTTACCGTCTAAAAAATAATAGTCGGGTACGTCATCTATTATTTTTGCAAGAGTTTGATCGATATAAGTTCTTCGCAGTGATCCGGATAACGAACCAAACTTGCCGAGAGGCATTTGCAAAGTCGTATTGAGTGATAATAAACTTAACGATGCTTTCCCTTCGAATTCGTTTCGATTACCATCGTTATTTGTTATGTTGATAACAGAGGAGAGCCGTCCGCCGTAATCTGCACTGAAACCACCTTTATACACTTCAACTTTTTTAATTGCATCCGTGTTAAATGTAGAGAATAATCCGAAAGCATGTTCCGGGTTATAAACATCTGTACCGTCAACCAAAAAAAGATTCTGATCGGGTGTGCCGCCGCGTACATAAATCGCTGATGAAAAATCCGACACCGGAACAATACCGGGTAAAGATTGCAGCGTTCTTAAAAGATCGGATTCAACAACCTGGGGCACTTTGCCAAGTTGTACCGGCGACAGATCAATTTTTGATACCGGTTTGTTAAACAGTTTTTGTATTGTTCTAATTGAATCTGCTGAAACAACTACTTCTTCTCCAACAAGCACTTCAGGGTTCAAAGTGATATTTAATAATTTTTCTTCGCCGGGTTTTAAGGTTATCTGCTGCTTAAATGATTTATAACCGACATAACTAACAACAAGATCAAAAGTGCCGGCGCTTAAATTAGGGATAACAAAATAACCGCTGATGTTGCTGCTTGTGCCGCGGTTAATCCCGGTTAAATAAACATTTGCACCGATTAGCGCTTCACCGTTGGAGGAATCAAAAACAAAACCGCTTACAGATGCTTCACCGTTTTGTGCTTGTAGATTTGTTAATACAAAAAATGAAATGAGAAATAGGTGGATTCTTATTTTACGCATCACTTTTGATTTCCGGATTCTTTTTTATGATTCATAGGACGTAGAGCAAGAATAATTTGTTACAGATTAATCAGCGTAGAAATAATGTAAGTAAATATTTTTACACCATAAATAAATTATGTAAACAAGGAACTAATTATTTTTTGCTGCAAGCTGTCCGCAAGCGGCAGCTATATCATCACCTTGTGTTTCGCGTATCATTACAGTGATGTTGTTATTTCTAAGTCGGTCTGCGAATTCCAGAATATTTTTATAAGGAGTTGGTTCTAATTCTGCCGAGATACCTCCCGGGTTCATATGCTTAATACTATTGAAAGGAATTAAATTAATTTTAGATGGAAGTTTACCGCAAAGCTTTGTTAATGCTTTCACATCTTCACTGCGGTCATTTAAATCTTTTAGCATAGTGTATTCAAACGTGATGCGCGTTTTAGTTTTATGTGAATAGTATTTCAGTGCATCAAAATTTTCCTTGAGAGGATATTTTTTGTTTATCGGCATTATTTTGTTTCTAATTTCATCAAAAGCTGAATGCAAAGAAAAAGCAAGTTTAACTCTGTAACTGCCATCTGCAAGTTCTTTAATTTTATGGGGTATGCCGGCTGTGGAAACTGTAATTCGTGTTCTGCTTAATCCTTTAGTCAGTTCGTGTGTAAATATTTCAAGGGATTTTAGCGTGTTGTCGAAATTCAATAACGGTTCACCCATTCCCATGTAAACAATATTGGTTATGTTTTCTTTGCCGAGTTCCTTTGCAGAGATCAGGTATTGGTCAACAATTTCGCCGGATGTTAAATTTCTTTTGTATCCCATCAAACCGGTAGCGCAGAATTTGCAATCTAGCGGACAACCAACTTGTGTTCAAATACAAAGTGTATTTCTATCTTTTTCAGGTATAATAACAGATTCAATTTTTCTTTTATCGGTTGTTTCGTACAAGTATTTCTTTGTCCCGGTAGAATGTGAATCTTGTACGGTTCTAAGAGTTAAGGTTTTCAGTTCACAACATTCAGTTAATTTATTGCGGAGTTGTTTGGAAATATTCTGCATCTCGTTGAAATCAAAACTGATATGATTATAGAGCCAGTTGAATAATTGATTGCCCCGAAATTTTGGTTCACCGATGGAAATGCAGTAATCTTGCAGATCTTTTAATGTAAAACCTTTAATAAAAATTTTGTTACCGCTTATTTTCATAGGGTGCAAATATAAAGACAACATTTTTCAGATGCTTTTGGTAATAATTCACAGATTTCTAGAGACAGTTCAAAATATACTGCATCACAAATTGAATTTTGGAAGTTCATTCTTTAGTTTTGAATCCACAACACAAAAAATAATTCTTCTTCACAAAAAGAGGATTTTATGAACTTTGAATTAACTGAAGACCAATCATTAATTCAGCAGTCCGCAAGAGAGTTTGCAGAAACGGAAATTGCTCCTACAGTAATAGAACGCGATAAGAAAGCGGAATTCCCAACCGATATTATTAAAAAGTTAGGTGAACTCGGTTTTCTTGGAATGATGGTTTCACCGGAATATGATGGTGCCGGTCTCGATACTCTAAGTTATGTATTAGCTATGATTGAAATTTCAAAAGTTGATGCTAGCGTTGGTGTTATTATGTCTGTTAATAATTCACTTGTCTGTTACGGTTTGGAAAAATGGGGGTCGGATTATATTAAGAATAACTATTTAAGGCCACTTGCCAAGGGAGAGAAACTCGGTGCGTTTGCACTTTCGGAACCGGAAGCCGGGAGCGACGCAACACAACAACATACCACCGCAGTAAAAGATGGCAATCACTGGGTAATTAACGGGATGAAAAATTGGATAACTAACGGACACTCCGCAGATTATTTTTTGGTGATGGCACAGACAGATAGAGAAAAAGCTCATCATGGTATAACAACTTTTCTTGTAGAGAAAGGTACTCCCGGTTTTGATCATGGGGTTAAGGAAGATAAACTTGGTATAAGAAGCAGCGATACAAGTTCTTTAACTTTTGAAAATTGCAGAGTGCCTGAAGAAAATATCGTTTGGGAAATCGGCAAGGGTTTTAACTTTGCAATGAATACATTAAACGGTGGCAGAATTGGAATAGCCGCACAAGCTGTTGGTATTGCCGAAGGTGCGCTTGATGCTGCTCGTAAATATGCAAAAACAAGGAAAGCATTCGGAACCGAAATTGCCAATCACCAAGCTGTTCAATTTAAAATTGCTGATATGGCTGTTAAAGTTGATGCGGCAAAACTTTTAACCTTACAAGCCGCTGCTTTGAAAGATGCCGGTCAAAAATATTTAAAGGAAGCAGCTATGGCAAAATTATATGCGTCTAAAGTTGCTGTTGAATGTGCTCTTGAAGCTATCCAAATTCACGGTGGTTACGGATATGTTCGTGAATACCACGTGGAAAGATTTTTGCGCGATGCCAAGATTACTGAAATTTATGAAGGTACTTCGGAAATTCAGAGAATAGTTATTGCAAGAGAGTTATTGAAGGATTGACATAAATTGAAAACGGTCATCATAATAATATTACTTTTTTCCTCTTTGATTTTTTCCCAGACCGACTGGGTTAAATGGGAAGCAAAACAAATTTCCTATGAAGTAAAGAAAGAAGTTATTCAACCTTCTGCGGCTAACGGGTTAGGAACAAAATTGGTTTCCGGGCTGCAGAAGTTTTATAAATTTTTTATTTCGGATTTGGATGGTGATAACTGCCCGTTTTATCCTTCATGTTCAAAGTTTTTTGTTGAATCTGTGAATGAAGCCGGATTAATAAAGGGCAGTTTGATGTTTACCGATCGGTTTATTCGTGATTTGAATTTCTTCAAAGGTTCAAATGATTATCCCAAATACATCAACGGCAAATATTATGACCCGGCATATAATTACACTCTCATTTCACAAAAGATAAAATACTTTCCCGGTGATGCTGTTGTCAAAGAATAAAGTCATATCTCAGAATTTTATTTTACTGATAATATTTGTTCTCATTTTTCAAAAGGATATTTTTTGTCAACAATTAAAGGATAATCTTTTATCTGTAGGGAGTAGATTGAAGTTTGCTGATTACCTTTTTCAACAAGAAGATTATCTGCGTGCATTAAATGAGTATCGTGAGTTTTTGAAGTTTGAAAATAACGATTCAGTACGCTATCGTTTGGCAGAAAGTTTTTTCCGCATAGGTAGATTTAGTGAAGCTGCTGATAACTTTAAAGGATTGTTCCTCGGTTCCGATATTTCCGAAGAAGCCAAACTCGGATTCTACAGATCATTTTTTTTTAGCGGAGACTATAAGATATTCCGCGAGTTAGCAACCACATCTATTTACGTACCTGATAAATACAAGACTGAAATAAACCGCCTCTATTTCATTTCTCATTTTATGGATAACACTTTACCATACGATACAGCAAAAATGTTTTCTGCATTTCCGGATTCCAATAGACAAGAAATAAAGAATTTTTATAGAGGCAGAAAATTTCCTGAATATAAAAGTCCTACAACAGCAGCGTTATTATCTGCGGCAGTTCCTGGTTTAGGAAAAATTTATACTGGTGAAATTGGCGATGGAATTACATCATTTATAACTACCGGCTTATTGGTGTTTCTCTCGGTGAACAATTTTGATCATGATCATGATTTCAGGGGATGGCTTTTTGCCGGTCTTGCCACACTTTCTTACGGCGGAACTATTTATGGTTCTGCAGCTTCCGCACAAATTTATAATGCCGGTATAAAATTTAATATTGATAACGGGATCAAACTCTATTTCGAAAAGAGAAATTACTTTCTTCCCAAATTGGAGTTTTAAGAATAACATGAAGATATTTTTTTCGATATACCTACTTTTAGTTTTAAGTTTATCTGTTTATGCTCAGGATAATCTTTCTATTCAGTATGATTACGCCAACACACTTTACAAAACCGGTCAGTATTTTGATGCTATCACTGAATTCAAGCGGCTTTTATTTTTCAATCGCGAAAAGAAATATTCATACGAAGCAAATAGTTTAATCGGTAAATGTTATAAAGCTGGTGCAAAGTTCGATGATGCAATTAAATATTTCTCAGTAGCAGAACTAAATACAAATTTAACCGAACAGAAGATTGAAGCGAAATTTCAGATCGTGAGAGCAAATATTTTAAGAAGAACAACCAACCGCGCTTTAGAAATTCTAAATGAATTGGAAAAAGAAATACCAGGGAAACAGTTGTCGGATTCGGTTAATTATTGGAAAGGATGGGCTTATATGTTTGCGGATAATTGGAAAGAAGCTTCCGGTGCTTTCGCAAAGATTAAATCAAACCACGAACTAAAAAAATTGTGCGACCAAATTGGGAATGACAAAGTTTCCGTTACTTTTACAAAGGTAATTTCTTATATTTTGCCGGGTTCGGGACAGATTTACACTGGTAATATTTTATCCGGACTAATGTCATTGGGCTGGAATATTTTGGGCGGTTATTTAACCGTCAATTCATTTGTTGAAGATAGGATTTTTGACGGCGCTGTAATCGGTAGTTTAATTTGGTTGAGGTTTTACCGCGGCAATATCCAAAGTGCTGAGAATTTAGCTGTTCAAAAAAATATTGATATATCAAACAAAGCGTTGAGAT
>DYJK01000053.1 GCA_020723165.1 Melioribacter roseus
GAAGAAAGATTCACATTATTAAAAGAAATTTCAGATAAAGAAAATTTTGCAGCAGCACTTCATAAAGAATTATCGCTTCACAAAACAAACATTGATAAACTCAACGACAAAATCCAAACCATAACTACACGCATTGCAAAGACCGTTGGTTTTATTGAAGATTTGAGCAATGAGAAAGCTGATACAGAGAAAAAACTGAATGATACCGGGCTGCAAATTACTCTCCGTGAAAAAGAAAAATTAGAACTGGAGACAAAATTAAACTCACTCAAAGAAAAAGATATAGAAGAAAAAACTTTGCTTGCCGGTTTCAAAGAAAAAATTAATTTTCTACAGACGCTGATTTCAAATCTTGAAGGTATTTCTAAAGGTTCAAAAATTCTTCTTGAAAACAATGGTTGGAGTCAAAAAGAAAAAAATATTTTTGCGTATGTCGGCAACACTCAGGAGAAATACCGCTTTGCACTTGAATCTGCCCTTAAATCAGTACTCAATAATTTATTGATTGACAGTATCGGCGAACTTGAAACAGCGATCAGCTATCTGAAGAAAAACGATCTTGGCAAAGCATCGTTTTACCTTTTGCAGAATAATCGTAACACTAAGAAATCTTTCCTAGAAAAACTTTACCAGTTTAGTATAAATCGTAAAACAAAAAAATTGCGCGAGGAAGAATCATTCCAGGGATGGGCATACGAATTTGTTGAAACGGAAAAAGCATGGGAACCTTATTTTAACCAGGTTCTTTCACATAGTGCTATTGTATCCGACCTCAAAAGCGCTATTGAATTACACAGTAAATATCCCGATTTCAGTTTTGTTACACTCGATGGTGATCTAATTCAAAACAGTGGTGTTATAGAAGCCGGTTCTTTACCCAAACAAGATGAAACTCTATTCGGGCGCAAACAGCTTTTAGAAAATCTTAAAAAGGAAATCCCTAAGCACGAATCCAATCTTGAGAAGCTAAAAGCCGATATTAATGAAATTGAAAATAAGCTCTCTTCAATCGACTTAAAAAATTTGAACGACCAGGAAAAGTTGATTGCCAATGATATTGCTAATATTGATAAACAAATATCCCAGTTGGAATTTGAGAAGAAAAAAGCCGATGAAGAAATTGAGACTACAAGAAAAGAAATCCATGAACTTGCCGAAAAATCAAATTTACTAGATAACCAGATTACCGAGACGAACACATCTTTAAACAAACTTGTTGAAGAAATACAATTAAAAGATTCCAAGATTGAAAATTTTGAAAGTGAGTTGAATAACTTCGAAAAAAACTACAACCTAATTATAGATGAGCAGAATGCACGAAAAGTTGAGCTTGAAAGATTAAAAGGTCAAATCAACAACACCGGTGATTTTATTGAGCGTTCAAAAAATGAACAAGTTAGAATTCAACAAGGTATAGAAAAACGCGAACAAGATATTCTATTAAATGATAACGAAAAAAACACACTTGAAGAAACTATCGATATAACGGTACAAGAATTAGACAACATAAATAAACAAAGAAAGATATTAGTTGATGAAGAAACATCCATTGATTCAAAATTAAAATCGATAAAAGATGAGGCTTCTAAGTACGAACGACAACTGAATGAATTGAGGGATCAAAGACAAGAAGTTTCCGATAATGTACATTCCTATGAGATAAAAGAAAACGAGATTGACTACAAAATCAGTGGATTAATTGATCATATAAAAGAGAATTATTCAATCGAATTAACCTTAAAACAATTTGAGGACCTTTCCACATTTAATTACGAAGAAACAACACGTGAAGTTCAATCGTTAAAGGAAAAGCTGAAAAATATTGGCCCGGTTAACCTACTGGCATATTCTGAATATGAAGAAGAAAAGACGCGGCTCGATTTCTTACATAAACAGAGGGACGATTTAATAAATTCCGAGAAGGATCTTATTAATACAATAAATGAAATTAATGATACGGCACAAAAACTTTTTCTTGATACTTTTGAAATGATCAGGCAAAATTTTATTAAAATATTCCAGACATTGTTTAACCCGGGAGATGAAGCCGACCTTATACTCGAAGAAAATGTTGATCCGTTAGAAGCAAAAATTGAAATAACAGCTAAACCAAAAGGTAAAAGACCAACCTCTATAGAACTTTTATCCGGAGGAGAAAAAACTTTAACAGCAACGGCATTATTGTTTGCAATCTATCTTGTCAAACCTAGCCCGTTCTGTATTCTTGATGAAGTAGATGCACCGCTCGATGATGCTAACGTCGATCGTTTTACCAAGCTTCTCAAAGAGTTCAGTATGAGAACACAGTTTATAATTGTTACGCACAACAAACGAACTATGGAATCTTCGGAAACAATGTACGGTGTTACTATGCAAGAAGAAGGAATATCAAAACTTGTTGGCGTACGTTTTGAAGAAATTCCTGATAACATAAATTAGCTTTTGAAATGATGAGCGATATAAGAAACTTTAAAATATTTGTTGATTTCGATGGTACCATTACACAAAAGGATGTTGGCGAAGCCATGTTCCTGGAATTTGGTGATGCAGACAAAGCAAACAATATAATCCGTGACTGGATTGATAATAAAATTAATGCGGTTAGGTGCTGGCAGAATCTATGTGCTACTGTAACAAATCTGAATTTAGATCATTACAATAAATTTCTTAACGAAATAGAAATTGATCCTAGTTTTTTAAAATTTACCGAATACTGTTCAACTAACGGTATTGATATTACTGTTCTAAGCGATGGACTCGATTATTACATAAACCGGATACTTGAGAAAGAAAATTTCAGTGATCTAAAAGTATTTTCAAACCAATTGAACATTGGCGAAAGTAACGAACTTATACCGGTATTCCCTTTTACAGATGAAGAATGCAGCCGTTGTGCTAATTGTAAAAGGAATCATGTTCTTAATTTAAGCGGTGAAGAAAATATTTCGATCTATATCGGAGATGGCTGGAGCGATACATGCCCGGCTCAATACTGCGATTTCATTTTTGCTAAGAACTCCCTACTAAAATTTTGCGAGACGAATAGAATAACATATTTCCCTTATAAAAATTTTGAAGATGTAATCTCAAGACTGGAAGAGTTGAAATCGAAAAAGAGAATTAAAAAACGCCATCAAGCTCTGCTTAAACGCAATGAAATATATGTACAAGGATAGTTGTGAAAAACATTTCTGAAATATTTTTTAAATACAGAAGTTACACACCAATACCGTTTTTAATCTTAATGCTTTTTTTCCAGCAAGCTACATTAATAAGCATAACTACCGGATTTATTGTTGTAGCAGTCGGAGAATTTTTCAGGTTCTGGGGAGTTAGTTATGCCGGTAGTGAAACCCGTACAACAGGTGGTGTTGGCGGTACATACTTAGTTATTTCAGGGGCTTTTGGTCACGTAAGAAATCCATTATATGTAGGCAATATGTTAATTTATCTTGGTATTGGAATTATGTCTATGGCATGGTTCCCCTATCTGTTGTTAACTGCGTTTCTTTTTTTCTATACCCAGTATCATTTTATAATCAAAGAAGAAGAGAATTTTCTAAAAAGTAAGTTCGGTGACGATTACAAAAAATATTGTTCAGTTGTACCAAGATGGATCCCAAGGATTAATAAATATTCCAATCCGGCTATTCCTCAACCGGAATTGAATATTAAAGCTGCTTTCAAATCAGAAAAGAGGACATTGCAAGCAATAACTTTAATTATAGTAATACTATTAATAATTTTTTTGGTTTAAACTTTTTGAATAAGAGACTAATGATAATAGCCGGCGAAGCATCCGGGGATTTACACGGCGCAAGTCTTATCGAGGAATTGAAAAGACTTGATCCTTCATTAAGTATTACCGGTATCGGCGGTGATAAGATGGAGTCTGCCGGTATGGAAATTATTTACCATATTAAGAAGATGGCATTCCTCGGCTTCGTAGAAATTATCAGGCATCTCCCCTTCATTAAGAAAGTTCAGAAAGATATCGTCCGCAAAATTAGGACTGATAATATTGATACGGTTGTGTTGATTGATTATCCGGGTTTTAATTTATCGCTTGCAAAAAAATTGAGACCGCTCGGTAAAAAAATAATCTACTATATTTCTCCGCAAGTCTGGGCCTGGGGAAAAGGAAGAATTAAAAAAATTAAAGTACTAACTGATAAAATGCTTGTTGTTTTCCCTTTTGAAGAAAAATTGTATAAAGATAATGGCGTAGATGCAGTTTATGTAGGACACCCGTTATTAGAACATATTGAGAATTATCAATTCAATTCTAAAGATGAATTGTTCGATAGATATAAACTAGATAGAAATAAACGGATTCTCTTGGTGTTACCCGGCAGCAGAAAACAAGAAATTAAAAAGATATTTCCCGAAACAATTTCAGCGTCTGTTAAACTAGCAAAAGATTTCAATATGCAAGTTGTTGTTGCTTGTGCTGAGAATATCGACTCAAATATTTTTTACTGGTACACACAAGAAAAAGATTTCGCTATCATCAAAGGAAACACATACGATCTATTAAAGTACTCACACTTTGGAATAATAAAATCAGGTACCTCTACATTGGAAGCCGGTATTTTTCAGCTTCCGTTTATTGTAGTTTATGCTACAAGCAGTCTAACTTATTTAATCGGGAAATTACTCGTAAGCATTAAAAATATTGCGATGGCAAATATTATTCTTGGTGAAAACGCAGTCGAGGAATTGATACAACATGATGTTAATTCCACAAATATCTATTCAACAGCAAGCAAATATTTACTTGATGATAATTTATATAATTCATTAAAGAACAAATTAGGATTAATCAAAAATAAACTCGGCAAAATCGGTGCTTCAAAATTTGCCGCCGGGTTGATTTACGAACAGTTAAATGAAGCTTAGTGAAAACCAGAAAAAATTTCTGAGGCTATTCGGATTAAAAGCTGCCGTTTTTTTAATAAATGTTCTTTTAAAGACTGTTAGAATAAAAGTTCATAATTATGAACAAGCTAAAAAAATCATCGACGACAATAAAAATCTTGTTGCTGCTTTTTGGCACGGCTCTATGTTATTAGGCTGGTATTTACACCGGGATAAAAATTTTGGTGCATTGGTAAGTATGAGTAAAGACGGTGGAGTATTAGCTCATATATTGAGCAAATGGAACTATAAAGTAATCCGCGGATCGAGCCATACCGGCGGCAATGAAGCATTGCAAAAACTGGTTGAGCTGACGGAAAAAAATTATTCAATTGCTATTACACCTGATGGACCTACCGGCCCAATCCATAAATTAAAAGCCGGTGCAGTAGTTGCTGCCAAAAAAGCTAACATCCCTCTTTTGCTGGTTGGTATCGGCATTAAAAATAAATATGTATTAAAAAGTTGGGATCAATTTGAAATTCCAAAACCTTTTACGGTCGTTCATGTTAAATATTCCGACCCAATTTATATTGACCAAAATCTAAATTATGACGAAACGTCTATCAAAATAAGTGAATGTGAAGAGCTCTTAAATAAATTACACAAGGAAGCATTAGAACTTTGTTCAGCTTAATAAGAATCATATTATCGCCATTAACATTTGTCTATACTTTTTTAATAAAAGCAAGAAATTATTTTTTCGACAAAAAAATTTTCAAAGTAACTAAAGTTAAAGCACTCGTTCTTTCTGTAGGGAATATTACAGTGGGCGGATCGGGCAAAACACCTACAGTTATTTTTCTTGCACAGTTACTGAAAAAATTTGAGAGAAAAACTGGGATACTGAGCCGCGGTTATGGAAGAACTTCAAGCGGATATTTATTTGTGTCAGACGGTTCAAATATTAAAACGACAGTGGACGAATGCGGCGACGAGATGTTTTTGGTATCCTATGAAACTAAACTTCCATCGGCTGTATCTGAAAGAAGAGTAGAAGGAGCGCACAGATTAATCAACGACGCCGGTGTGGATTCCATAATACTTGACGATGCTTTCCAGCACAGATGGATTTACCGCGATCTAGATATTGTATTGATCGATCAGAGTTTTTTATGCAAGCATGGTAGTGTTGATCAAAAAATGCTTCCGCTTGGTTTAATGAGGGAACCATTTAATTCTTTTTCGCGTGCTGATATTATTATCATCAATAGAAAATTTTCTGAAAAACAAAATATCCCGGTTAATCTTATCGAATATTTCAACAATAAAAATGTTTTCTATGGTTATTATTCGGAAAAAGGGATCTTTGATGTCAAAACACATAATGAATTTAAGGTTGAGGAATTCCAGGGGCAAAAGAGTTTGTTGGTATGCGGCATAGCTCGTCCGCATTCGTTTCTGAACGTACTCGAGAAAAACAAAATCGACATAACCAATAAAATGATATTCACCGATCACAAAAATTATACTGAGAAAGAGGTTAAAAGCATAAGGAAGCAGTTTTACGATACAAATGCTTACTCGGTTTTAACAACACAAAAGGATGCTGTAAAACTGAATAAATTCAAAAAAGAACTTGACGATATTGATATTTATTATTTAAAGATCGAATTGAAACTCGAAGAACAAGAAAGGTTTGAAGAGTTGATAAAAAACCTCGTCACTTCTTCTCAAA
This sequence comes from Melioribacter roseus, assembly GCA_020723165.1. Classification (GTDB taxonomy): domain Bacteria; phylum Bacteroidota; class Ignavibacteria; order Ignavibacteriales; family Melioribacteraceae; genus DYJK01. The sequence continues at coordinate 6,596 of DYJK01000053.1, forward strand.
ACGAAGGAGCGGCATAGTGATCAGAGTATAGTTTCTATCTTTTTGGTAACTCTGTACAAATATTGAGGTAAAAAAATAAAAGATAAAAAAAGAATAGTTAAATTAATTTAATCGGAGGTAACGAAATGGCAAAAGCAGCCAAGTATGTTTATTACTTCGGTGGTAAAAAAGCCGAAGGCAAAGCTGATATGAAAGAACTTCTCGGTGGTAAAGGTGCTAACCTTGCCGAAATGGTTAATATTGGTCTACCGGTTCCAGCCGGATTTACAATTACAACGGAAGTATGTACAGCTTATTATAAGAATAACAAGAAATATCCCAAAGAACTTGAAAAACAAGTTAAGGATGCGCTTACAAAAGTAGAAAAAGATATGGGCGCAAAATTCGGCGATCCTAAAAACACGCTCCTTGTATCCGTTCGTTCCGGTGCCCGTGCTTCCATGCCCGGTATGATGGAAACAATTCTTAATGTTGGTTTAAATAACACTACACGTGAAGGATTAATTGCAAAAACCGGCAACCCGAGATTTGTTTATGATTCACACCGCCGCTTGATCCAAATGTATTCCGATGTAGTAATGGAAAAAGCTGCTGGCATCGAACCGGTTGAAGGCAAAGGTGTTCGTCAGCAATTGGAAAAAGAATTGCACAAGATGAAAGAATCACGCGGTGTTCATGCAGATACAGATCTAACTGCTGATGATTTGAAAGAGCTTATCGAAATTTATAAAGCAAAAGTTTTTGAAGTGCTCGGTAAACATTTCCCGGAAAACCCGATGGAACAACTATGGGGTGCTGTCTCCGCAGTATTCCAAAGCTGGATGGGCAAACGTGCAATATCGTACAGAAGAATTGAAGGAATACCCGATGATTGGGGTACAGCTGTAAATGTTCAGTCGATGGTATTCGGAAACATGGGCGATACATCTGCAACCGGCGTTGCATTTACACGCAACCCGGCTACCGGTGAAAATTATTTCTATGGTGAATGGCTGACGAATGCACAAGGTGAAGATGTTGTTGCCGGTATCAGAACTCCAAATCCAATTAACGAGGTTGGTAAGAGTGAGCATACTGCACATCTTCAATCACTTGAAATCGGTATGCCTAAAACATATAAAGACCTTCATGCAATACAGAGGTTGTTGGAAAAACATTATCATGATATGCTCGATATAGAATTCACAATTCAAGAAGGCAGATTATATATGCTTCAATGCCGTGTAGGTAAAAGAAACGGACCGGCAGCAGTTAAAATGGCTCTTGATATGTACAAAGAAAAATTAATTACAAAAGAAGAAGCAGTGATGCGTGTTAACCCGGCTCAGCTTGATGAATTACTCCATCCTATTATCGATCCGGCGGCTGAATTAGCAACCAAACCGTTTACAAAAGGATTACCGGCTGGTCCCGGTGGTGCAGCCGGTCAGGTTGTATTCTCTGCTGCTGATGCAGTTGCACGGGCAAAAGAAGGAAAGAAAGTCATACTTGTTCGTGAAGAAACCAATCCTGAAGACATAGAAGGAATGCGTGCTGCACAAGCTATCCTAACCGGTCGTGGTGGAATGACTTCCCACGCTGCATTAGTTGCACGCGGCTGGGGTAAGTGCTGTATTGTTGGTGCCGGTTCAATAAAAATAAATTATGAAGAAAAATATTTCACTGCCGGAGGTGTAACCGTCCGCGAAGGTGAATGGTTAACTCTCAACGGTTCTAAAGGCTCGGTTTATGTTGGTGAACTACCGATGATAAAAGCTGCTGAAGAAAATCCGGATTTCCAGATATTCATGAAAATATGTGACCAGGTTAGAAAATTAAAAGTAAGAACAAATGCCGATACCCCTGAAGATGCCGCACGTGCACGTGCATTTGGTGCTGAAGGAATCGGTTTATTTAGAACAGAACATATGTTCTACGGAAAGAATTCAGAAGAACCTCTCTTCAAGTTAAGAAAAATGATCCACTCTAAATCTAAAGAGGAAAGAGTCGTTGCGCTTAATGAACTGTTCCCATATGTAAAAAATGATGTGAAAGGTACACTAGAAGCCATGGATGGTTTCCCGGTTACATTTAGAACACTCGATCCGCCGCTTCATGAATTCGTTCCAACAAGAACTGATGAAAGAGAAAAACTTGCTGCAAGTCTTGGAATCTCAACTGATGAACTAAACGAAAGAGCCGATTCATTACATGAGAACAACCCGATGATGGGACACCGTGGCGTTCGTCTTGGTATTACTTATCCCGAAATTACCGAGATGCAAGTTAGAGCAATATTTGACGCAACCGCTGAATTATTAAAAGAAGGCAAGAAACCTTTCCCCGAAATTATGATACCGGTTACATGCCACGTAAATGAAATCAAACATCAATATGATATAATTAATAAAGTACACGCAGAAGTTTGTGAGAAATTTGGATTAAAGAAAATTGCACACATGACCGGAACAATGATCGAAATTCCGCGTGCTGCACTTACAGCAGATAAAATTGCTGAAGTTGCACAATTCTTCTCGTTCGGTACAAACGATCTAACACAAATGGGATTCGGATTTTCGCGTGATGATATCGGCGGATTTTTACCTGACTATCTCGACAAAAAAATATTACCGGAAGATCCTTTCCAATCGATCGACCAAGCAGCTATCGGTAAATTGATGCAGATTGCTGTTGAAGGCGGAAGATCTACGCGTCCGGATCTTAAGATTGGTATTTGCGGTGAACACGGCGGCGAACCGAAATCGGTTGAGTTCTGCCATAAAATCGGTTTGAACTACGTTAGTTGTTCACCTTTCCGCGTTCCGATAGCAAGATTAGCTGCTGCTCAAGCTGCTGTTAAAGAAATGAAATCAGTAAAACCGGTTGTTAAGAAAGCTGTTAAAAAAGCATCAGTTAAAAAAGTAACTAAAAAGAAAAAATAAGTAAGGTTATTCTGAGTCCTCCATCATGTGAAAACGCGATGGAGGGCGAGGAATCTCTAATTAAATGATATTGAGATTCTTCGTCACAATGTTCCTCAGAATTTAAAGAAGGAGAATAAATGAAGTTATCAGATTTTCAGTACAACTTACCAAAAACATTTATTGCAAAACACCCGGCTTCACCGCGCGATAAAGCTAAGATGATGGTTTTGACCCGCTCTTCCGGTGAGATCGAGCATAAAACATTTTCCGATATTATAAATTATATGGACAAGGGAGATGTGATAGTTGTTAATAAAACGAAAGTTATGCAAGCAAGATTATTCGGTAAGAAAGAGAGAACGAATGCTAAGATCGAGGTTTTCGTACTTCGAGAGTTAAATAAAGAAGAAAATATTTGGGACGTTATTGTTGATCCGGCAAGAAAAGTAAGAATCGGGAATAGAATTTATTTTAACGACAAACTTTGGTGTGAAGTAATAGACAATACAACATCGAGAGGAAGAACAGTTCGTTTTAATGAAGATGCCGGCGATATTTTTAAAGCGATTGAAAAGATAGGACATACTCCCCTACCACCTTACATAAAAAGAGAAACAACTAATACTGATAAAGACAATTATCAAACAATCTTTGCTGAAATAGATGGTTCCGTAGCTGCTCCTACTGCCGGTTTACATTTCACACCAAGTCTTGTAAAGAAAGCCGAGAAAAAAGGAGTTAAAATTGTCCCGGTAATTCTCCACATAGGTCTTGGTACATTCCGCCCGGTAGAGGTTGAAGATTTAACAAAGCATAAAATGGATTCGGAATTTTTTGAAGTCCCGGAAGAAACTGCAAAGGTTATCAATAAAGCGTTGCTAGAAAAGAAAAATGTTTTTGTTGTTGGAACAAGTACGTGCCGTGCGCTGGAAAGCAGTGTTACAGCAGAAGGATTCTCGAAACCGAATTTCGGGTGGACAGATAAATTTATTTTCCCTCCTTACGACTTTAAAATTACAAAAAGATTGGTCACGAATTTTCATCAGCCAGAATCTACCTTATTAATGCTGGCTGCTGCGTTTGCAGATTTTGACTTCATAATGAAAGCATACAAGAAGGCAATGAAAGAGAATTACAGATTTCTAAGTTACGGCGATGCAATGTTGATCCAATAATGAAGGTATATGCAATCATACCGTCCGGCGGAAAAGGAACTCGCTTAAACTCAGAGATCCCTAAGCAGTATTTAAAATTCTATGGTAAAGAATTGATTGCATATACATTGGATACATTCCAAAAGTGTGACTTGATCGATGAAATTATTGTCCCGGCTGATAATAACTATTTTGAATTGTTGGACGATATTAGAAAAAAATTCGACTTTACTAAAGTGAAAAACTTTGTTAGAGGAGGATCTGAAAGACAGTATTCGGTTTTCAATGCATTCAAATCAATTAATGGCGATGAAAATGATATTGTTGTGATTCATGATGCGGTCCGCCCCCTAATCACAAAAGCAGTATTAGAAACGGCAATTAAAACGGCTATCGATTTTGGGAGTTGCGTAGTTGCTATCAAAGCAAAGGATACTTTGATAAAAGGTGATGAGTTTATTGAGAATTACATTGACCGCAGTAATATGTATTACGTGCAGACTCCGCAAGTATTCAGATACAAGATATATAAAGATGCAATGATTAAAGCTGAGAAGGAAAAATTCCTCGCGACTGATGAATCAATGCTTGTTCATAGAGCCGGTTACAAAATTAGAATAGTTGACGGCTCGAGCTTTAATTTTAAAATTACAAATCAGGATGATTTGAAGCTGTTTGAAATAATATCCAAAGGACTTATTTAGGATCAAATTTTCAATTGTTTATAAAAATCATTTTCTATAATTTTGACCCAAATTTGGGGACGCAATGCTCAATTTAATTTTTGTAGCTATACTTGCTTATTTCGTTGGTTCAATCCCGACAAGTATTATAGTAAGCAAACTAGTAAAAGGAATAGATATCAGGAATTACGGCAGTGGTAATGCCGGTGGTTCCAACGTTTTCCGTATCCTTGGATGGAAATGGGGTGTCTCAGTTATACTTCTTGATGCTCTTAAAGGTGCTATAGCTGTTATTGTTGTTGCAAGATTATACTTAGACAATTTCCCGTTCAATAATATTACACCGTTTGATGATTTTACTCTCGTACAAATTATCTGCGGCTTAGTTGCAGTTATAGGACATATATGGACAGTCTTTGCGGGGTTCAGAGGCGGCAAAGGAATTGCAACGGCACTCGGTTTCTTAATTACAATCATAACTGTAGATATGCTTTTGGCATTAGCTGTATTTGTTTTGGTAGTAACCCTATCACGCTACATTTCTTTAGGATCACTAATAGCAGCTGCTTCGGTTCCATTAATTTTAATAATCAGGGAAAATATTTTTGGAATAAACATTCCAGGTTATAATACAATTTTGCCGTTTGCAATAGCATTGACATTATTGGTTATATATACCCACAGAAAAAATATTGATCGCCTTATCAAGGGCAATGAAAGTAAAATTTCATTCGGGAAAAAGAAAAATAAATAATGCGAATATCAGTTCTCGGAGCCGGCGGCTGGGGAACAACTCTTGCTATCCTCCTTCATCATAACGGGCACGATGTAACTCTATGGGAGTACAAACGTAGTTACGCCAGAACACTTAACCGCACAAGGGTAAATAAGGTATATTTACCCGGCATTAAAATCCCAAAAGAAATTATCATCTCTCATTCTCTTCAAGAGAGCACATCAAATAAACATATGATCGTAATTGCTGTACCTACTCAATTTGTTCGCAGCGTGCTTAAAGAAATTAAAGGTAACGATTTTAGTAATACTACTTTCGTAAGCGTTGCTAAAGGTATTGAAAAAGATTCTATGCTGACTGTTTCAAACATTATACTTGATGTAATGAAGAATTTTCCACCTTCTCAAGTTGGCGTCCTTTCGGGTCCAAGCCACGCAGAAGAAGTCAGCCGGAAAATTCCTACTGCTGTTGTTGCAGCATCAAAGGATAATTTTACAGCAAAGCAGATTCAATCGGCATTCATCACATCATACTTTAGAGTTTACTCATCAACAGACATTTTGGGAGTTGAGTACGGTGGTGCTCTTAAAAATGTTATTGCCGTCGGTGCCGGTATTATCGATGGTGCAAAATTCGGCGACAATACAAAAGCGGCAATTATGACTCGCGGTATTGCGGAAATATCAAGATTAGGTGTTGCCTTAGGAGCTAAACCCGAAACATTTTCAGGATTATCCGGCATGGGCGATCTAATTGTAACTTGTATGAGTAAACACAGCCGTAACCGTTACGTTGGCGAGCAAGTCGGTAAAGGGAAAAAATTAAAAGAAGTTCTGAAAACTATGCAGATGGTTGCCGAGGGAGTTGAAACAAGCCGCGCTGTTCATCAACTTTCAACGAAGCATAAAATTCAAACGCCAATCTGTACGGCAGTCTATCAAATTCTTTTTGAAGATAAAGATCCCACAAAAGCAACATACGAATTAATGACCCGCGATATGAAGCCCGAAGCCGAATAACTTCACCCCTACATCTATTTTGATTATATTTATCCGTCACAAATTGATTATTAACCTATGCCGGATAACCTTTCCAAATCGGTTCAGTATTTAAAATCAGTTGGGCCAAAACGCGCAGAATCTTTTGCGAAGATCGGCATTAATACTGTACGCGATTTACTTTTCTACTTTCCCACTCGATACCTTGACCGCAGTACAATCCTTAATAGTGTTAAAGTACTGCAGCATATCCGTGAAGGTTATGAAGGCGAGGTGACAGTAATCGGTGAAGTCGTCTCATCAGATCTTATCAGGTACGGTAAGAAACAGATATTCAAAGTTAAGATGAAGGACAACGCCGGATTTTTTGAATGTGTCTGGTTTCAGGGCGCTAAATATTTTAAAGATGTTTTTCAGCAAAAAAATATTTTTGCCATCTCGTCCAAACCGGTTTTAACAAAATACGGTCATTTGCAATTTGCCCATCCTGATTTTGACCGGCTTGCGGAAAAAGAATCAAAGGATTTCTTGCACACTAGTAAGATCATTCCGTTTTACCGTGTTCCAAAAGAACTGCGTGAAAGTAATCTTGGCGATTTCAGCTTGAGAAGAATCATTTCCAATGCAGTGGAAATGTATTGTGACGAGTTACAAGAATCTTTACCACAATACATAATAAGCCAAAACAATTTGAATAATACAAATGATTCCGTACGAAATCTTCATTCACCGGCTAATGACGAAGCATTACAAAAAGCACAAACCCGTTTTAAATATGAAGAGCTGTTTTACTTTGAATGTTTAGTTGCAATGCGAAAGCAATTTATAAAAATTCAAACCAAACCCGCTCCATTTAAGGTTGATTCCGGTTTGATTAAAAAATTTATTTCATCACTTCCTTTCAAGTTAACTACTGCACAACTTAAAGTGCTTCATGAAATTCGACAAGATTTGGAGAGCAGCAAACCGATGAACCGGCTTCTACAAGGTGATGTTGGAAGTGGAAAAACTATTGTAGCATTAATCAGCATGTTGATTGTGATTTCAAATGGATGCCAGGCAGTACTGATGTCCCCAACTGAAATTTTAGCCGATCAGCATTACAAACGAATTAAAAATCTGTTAGGCAGCTTTGGAATTGAAGTCGGAATTTTAATCGGCGGGCAGAAAAAAAACGAAAGACAGAAAATTCTAAATGAAATAAAAAACGGGAAAATAAAGATCATAATCGGAACACATGCTCTTATTGAAGAGAATGTGGAGTATAACAAACTTGGACTGGTTATTATTGATGAGCAGCATCGATTTGGAGTTGTGCAAAGGTCAAAACTAATCCGTAAAGGTTTACAACCTGATGTGTTGGTTATGACTGCTACACCGATCCCCCGAACATTGACAATGACACTATACGGTGATCTTGATGTTTCGATTATCGACGAGATGCCTGTCAATCGTATACCGGTTAAAACTGTACTACGTGGTGAGAGCAGACTAAATGATATTTATAATTTCATTCGGGATAAAGCTAAATCCGGTTATCAAACATTTTTAGTTTATCCACTTGTTGAAGAATCTGAGAAACTCGAATTGAAAGCTGCCGAGACACACTTCAAGGAAATCAAGGAACTTCATTTGCCTGATCTTAAAATCGGGTTGATCCACGGAAGAATGAGCTGGCAGCAAAAAGAAAATATCATGGAAGAATTCGTACATAAAAAATATGATGTGCTTGTTTCGACCACTGTTATCGAGGTCGGGATCGATATACCCGATGCAAACATAATCGTGATTAACGATGCATTCAGGTTTGGTCTTTCCCAGCTGCACCAATTGCGAGGTAGGGTTGGCAGAAGCAATAAGCAAGCTTATTGTATCTTGATTGCAAAAAATGAGCTCGCAGTTAAGGTCAGCCAGTTCAAACTTGATTTTGCTTACCAATCAAAAGAGATAATCGAGAAGAACAAAAGCATAATCAGGTTAAATGCTATGCTCAAATACCCAAGCGGATTTGATCTTGCGGAAGTTGACATGAAACTGAGGGGACCCGGCGACATATTCGGCACAAAGCAGAGCGGCATGCCCGAACTGCGTTACGCAAATGTTGTTGAAGATTACGATTTACTTTTGAAAGCTCGCAACGATGCTTTCCAAATCATCGAGAACGATAAAAATTTATCCGACAGAAATAATTCAATCATCAAAAAAAATCTTCAAGAAAATTTTTCGGGTAATATTTTCCTTTCGCAGATCGCCTGACAACGTTCCCAAAAAAAATTTCGCACTTGCCTACACACTCATCACAAAAAAAAATTTTCTAACAAAAAACTTGATAAAAATATTTAAAACGTTATATTGGTAATCAAAAAAACGGAAGGACTTCTGTATTAGTTCTTTTATACCAAATAAAAAATTAAAAGTCGCCCTCACATATAACATCAAACCGGAAGATGAATCATCTTTCGACAACGCATCTCTCTCCCCCATAACAAAAAAATCTGCAAATTACAACGATACTTATGCCGAATGGGATACTATCGAGACAGTCAACGCGATTAAAGATGCTCTCGAACTCTTCAACGATGTAATTTTAATTGAAGCAAACGAATTTGCATTCGAAAAATTGAGAGAGATACGGCCCGATATAGTTTTTAACGTTGCAGAATGTGCAAATGGAATAAGCCGCGAAGCACAAATACCGGCAATGCTCGATATGCTTGACATTCCTTACACCGGTTCAGATCCGTTAACACTCACAACATGTTTAGATAAATCCAGGGCGAAGGAAGTACTTGCTTACAACGGCGTACCAACATCGAAATTTTTATATGCTGAAAACATAGATGACTTAGACAACTTCAACTTAACTTTCCCGGTTATGATGAAACCGATTGCAGAAGGATCGAGTAAAGGGATATTTAATTCTTCATACGTCACCGATCTAACTACATTGCAAGAACGCCTTACCGAATGTTTAGAAATCTACAACCAGCCATTTTTAATAGAAGAATATTTACCCGGACGTGAATTTACTGTTGCACTCCTCGGAAACGATAAAAATGTAGAAGTGCTTCCTATTGTTGAGATTAACTTCCATGAATTACCAAAGGACTTAATTCCTATTTACTCTTACGAAGCAAAATGGGTAGCCGATACACGCGATAATCCATTAAATATTTTTACATGCCCGGCAAAGCTCGATGCCGAACTCGAAAATAAAATTAAAGATGTTGCACTGCGCACTTATAAAGTTTTGAGATGCAAAGACTGGAGCAGAATCGACATTAGGTTAGATAAAAACGGCGAACCGAATATTATCGAGATCAATCCGCTGCCCGGTATTCTTCCCAACCCGGTTGATAATTCTTGTTTCCCTAAAGCGGCAAGGGCTAATGGACTGACTTATGAAGAAATGATCAATAAAGTTTTATTCACAGCATTGAAAAGACATAATCTATTATGAGTTCAGATCGCTGGAAAAATATTCCTTCGGGAAAGGTATTAATCTGTTATAACGAACCAACGCGTTATTATTCCAATTACCTAGGTAAGGAAATTTCCGATGAAGAACAGAATAATGATCTTTCCGAAAGAGAGTTTTTAAAACAGATTGCGAACATTAAAAAGATACTCCAGAAAAGACATGCCACAGTAGATACACTAGCGGTTAACAGTGATATCCGTTCGGCAATAAAAAAAATTACGGCATTATCCCCGGATGTTATTTTGAATTTTGTTGAATCGGTTGAAGGTAACTCGAACCTGGAAAGTTACATTGCCGGTGTCTATGATCTTTTAGGTATTCCTTTTACCGGCAATAATGCAATCACATTAGGTAACTGCCTCGTTAAATCAAAGACGAAACAGATTCTACAATCGCATGGATTGAGAACACCTCACCATTTAATTTTACATGTAAATCAGTTTGTTACCAAGGATGAATTTAATCTCAAGTTCCCGGTAATTCTAAAATTAGCAAGAGAAGATGCGAGCATAGGCATTTCGGAATTTTCAGTTGTCAAAAATTTTGAATCATTGAGCGAACGGTTAAATTACCTTTATTCAGCATACAGCCAGGAAGTTATAGTTGAAGAATATATTGAAGGACGGGAATTGAATGTTGCAATACTCGGCGGTCGTGTTCTGCCGATATCAGAAATTTGTTTTGACGGGCTGCCCGACGAATTACCGAAGATTATTACGTATGAAGCTAAATGGTCGCCGGATAGTGTTTACTACAAACACACTAATCCAAGATGTCCGGCAGAGTTAGACGAAGTAACAAAACAAAAAATTGAAAAGATGGCATTGGAAGCATTCGATGCTTTAGATTGCAGAGATTATGTGCGCGTTGATGTTAGGTTAACAAACAAAAATGTTCCTTACATAATCGAAGTTAACCCCAACCCGGATATTTCTCCAGATGCCGGTTTTGTACGTTCGGCTTCTGCCGCTGGTATAGGTTACGAAGACTTATTATACAACTTAACAAATTTTGCATTAGACAGATTACACTATGATACGCAAGTTGCAGTCTAACGATAAAGAGAATTTGGTCTCTATCATCCAGAGAACTAACAATTTTAATGATGAGGAGAAAAAGGTTGCAGTAGAATTGATTGATGAAGCATCAGCAAACCCGAATCACGAATACTACAACCTATTTGTACTTGAAGATAATGGAGATATAGCCGGTTATCATTGTACCGGTAAAAGAGCCCTTACAGACGGCGTTTACGACTTATATTGGATAGTTGTTGATAATAAATATCAGAATAAAGGCATAGGGAAAAAATTGCTTGATCATGCTGAAAATTTTGTGAAAGAAAATAATGGTAGATGGATTTTAGCTGAGACATCATCCAAAGAAAGTTACAACGCTACAAGAAATTTTTATTTTAGAAATAATTACTCCATAGTTGCCGAGATAAAAGATTTTTACACAATCAACGATAACTTGATAGTTTTTGGTAAATACATAAAAACATAAAGGGCTAAAAAATGGAACTCTGGCAGCAGATGATCCGTGACAGTGTTCATACTGTCGATCAACTTGTTGAAAAATTCAATTTAGATAAAAAGGTAGCGGAAGGACTGGATGAGTTCTTCCAGGCACGCATAAATCCATATTATCTAAGTCTTATCAGGTATCCCGGCGATCCAATTTGGACCCAGTGCGTTCCTGATGTAAAAGAATTAGAAGACATGTCAGGTTATGAAGACCCTCTTCAGGAAGATGCAATGAGTCCGGTTCCGAATATTACCCACAGATATCCCGATAGAGTCCTTTTCTTAACAACAAGCCAGTGCGGTATGTATTGCCGATTCTGTACAAGAAAAAGAAAAGTCGGCAACTCGGATAAAATTTCGATGCGTCAGCTTGAATCTGCTTTCAAATATCTTGAGCAGCATACTGAAATCAGGGACGTTATCATGTCCGGCGGCGATCCATTAATGTTAACCGATACAATGCTGGAAAAAATATTGCAGCGGTTACGCCAGATTCCTCATATCGAAATAATTCGTATCGGTACAAAGATGCCGTGCGTACTTCCGCACCGCATTACACCAAAGCTGTGTGAGATGATTAAAAAGTATCACCCGGTATATATAAACACACATTTCAATCACCCATGGGAAATTACTCCTGAAAGTACAAAAGCATGCGGTATGCTTGCCGATGCCGGCTGCCCGGTTCAAAACCAGTCAGTGTTAATGAAAGGTGTTAATGACGATGCTGATGTAATGAAAGAATTGTTCACCAAACTTTTGAAGATACGCGTTAAACCATATTACTTATATATGGCTGATGAGACCAAAGGTGCCAACCACTTTAGAACATCGCTTGATAAAGGTCTCGAAATTATGTTTAAGTTAAGAGGGCATACAAGCGGATTAGCTATCCCTCACTTTGTAATTGATGCACCCGGCGGCGGCGGAAAGATCCCGGTTCTTCCGCAGTATGTTATTCATCGTGATGAAGATAGAATTGTAATGCGTAACTATAAAAATGAAGTTTATGTTTATCGTGAAGCATCCAGCGGAAGTAATAACGGTAATGGTAAAGCTGCCGATGTTAATAAGATCAATATTGAAATATCGAATAAGAAAAACGGCTCTACAAAGAAACCGAAGAACTTCAAGGATTTCACTACGATCAAACTTCCCGAATTAGAAACGAGTAAAAACTAAAACAAAAAGGCGGCTTTAAGCCGCCTTTTTTATTTATTCCTAAATACCAAGTAATAAGTAAATTAATCTAATATTCTCTTCAAGTCTCCCTCAAGAGTACCAACCGGTGTTTCGATAATCCTCCCGATCTCTTTTCCTTCACGGTAGAAGATAAATGTTGGCACTAATTTAATATCAAGTTCTTTCACCTTTGTTCCTTCTGCTTCTTTCTTGCGGTTAACCGCAATCATACTGAGATTTTTATAATCAAATTTAAGATCATCTAGAATTTTTAGGAAGCGAGGAACTTCCCTTCTGCTATCGCTGCACCACGAGCCAAATACAATATCAATCGTTACATTCTCAAGTTTCTCTTTTAAACCGGTAATTGAATCATTGTTCACTTCGTAATTATTGTATTCGGAATCATACCACCATGAAAAGTTTGTATCGGCAAAAACGGTTCTATCGCAAACTCCAACAACCATTGTCTTGCCTGATTTTTCATCAACAACCATTTTGTACTTTTCTTGTGCGGAAATTAATAATGAGAACAGCAATAAAATTAAGAATACCTTTTTCATACTTCCTCTACTTAGAATTATTTGTTTTCCGAACGTCCAGACCCCAGTAAAGTTTGTTGCGCAGAATTTCGAAATAATTTGTCTTGCTGGAATGGACAAGATTAACGGGTTTGTCGCTCTTTTGTATATAAATCGCCGCCGGCGAAGAATACGTATAGACTCTCTGTCCATCACAACTAACCTGAATTTTTTCGTGCGGAGAATTAACAATGATAGTTATTTTCTGATCGCTTGATAGGACTAACGGACGCATATTCAATGTATGCGGCGCAATAGGACTTAGTGCAATAACATTAGCTTTAGGATTAACTATCGGACCGCCGGTAGAAAGAGAGTAACCGGTAGAACCGGTCGGCGTAGCAATCACGATTCCATCGGCAGAAAAAGTGGAAACATAATCATCATCAACTTTGATTGTAAGTTCTATCATCTTCTGCCACGGACCTTTATCAATAACAATGTCATTGATAGCATACAGTTCGTCTTGCTTATTGTGTTCCGATCTGCCAACCAATGCCATTCTTTCTTCCACAATGTACGTCTTGCTCTTAATTTCATTAATAAAGCTGTCGAATATTTCTATATCAAATTCTGCAAGGAAGCCGAGTTTACCAATATTAATTCCAAGTAGTGGAGTAGAGTAGTTTCTAAGTAAGTATGCGGTTGTAAGCATCGTACCATCACCGCCGATCGATAAGACAAAATCGGAAGTTTTAATTAACTCATCATCGGTAAGAAATTTAGATTTTTTCAGCAATGCATTAAATTCTTTTTCGAATTTGAGCATTGAATCACTAACGACATACTCAAGATCATTCTTCTGGATATCTTCAACACACCGGCTTACAACATTGAGAATATCCGGTTTAGTAACATTTGGTATAATTCCTATTTTCATTTCTTCTTTCTATTTAGTTTCCAAAGTTTAGTGTATTTAGTGAATACATAAACCGAAGAAAATATTGCAAGGATAAAGCCATAGAGCCCGTCTAAAAATCCTCTTCTAAAGATATACATTTTAAGAAAAAGAAATAAAGGGCGAAAAAGAATATCAATAACAGAAGCTTTCCTATTTTGTTTATCAAGCTGGATTGCAGCTAATGTTGTATAATGGTTAGACTTATTAAGATAATGCTCGATAGTAGGATCAGTGTAATGGTTCAGATCATATCTAAGTTTGCCTATCGAACCCTCAATCTTGATATTTTCATGTACATCTTTATCATTAAATTGAGCAAAATTTTTATTGAACAAGCGTGTAACATAAGCTGGATACCACCCGCTATGTTTAATCCACTTACCTAGGAAAAATGCACGTCGCGCAATATTGTAAGCATTATGAGGTGGTATGCTTTGTTGAAAGATTAGAAGCTCATTCTTTAATTCATCTGTTAGTTCTTCGTCCGCATCAATCCATAGTATCCAATCGTTTGAAGTTTTGGATAGAGCATATTTTTTGGTCCCGGAGAATCCTTTCCAATCGACGACTTCACATTTTACATCTTGATAGGCAGCTGCAATTTGGTAGGTGTTATCAGTTGTAGAGGAATCTACAATAACAATAATTTCATCAATTACTCCAAGCTGGCTTTCAATACACCGTTTGATATTTTTTTCTTCGTTCTTAGCAACAATGATAGATGAGATTGCAATATGTGCTTTGCCGGGATTATCCATAGTCTACTTTAATATTTTAAGTATGATTGATAAAGAGCAAGTATAAATGAAAATACTGGAGCCATAATAACTGATGATATAAAATTAGTCGCAAGCGAGGTAATGATCAAAGCAGTTATTGCGGCTACCAATGCATTTACAATGAGCCCACCATAATTTTTTTCTCCCAGCTTATACATCAATATCCAATTTCTGTATATATAATAAATCAAAAGGAGAAAGATCGATAAACCAATAATTCCGGTTTCCATATAAATCTGGATGAATTGATTATGCCAATCGCCAACTCCTTTATCGGTTAGTTGATCCCAGTGAGGATAAATCTCCTTAAATGTTCCGACACCATGACCCAGTAAAGGTTTTTCAAATGCAAGTGTAACAGCACCTTTCCATATTAGGTCGCGATTCGAAAATAAATAGCTCTCATCTTTAAGATTATTTGTGTAATACTTACTATTGATATTAACAGAAGCTCCCACAAGCAGAACCGTCAAGAACAAAGATGCTAATACAACCGTAACTTTAACTTTCTTTAGAAAGATACCAGCCGCAAGTATCAACAATGCGGTAAAAATATTCGCTTTGGCAAATGTAAGTGTACATGCAGTCAATAGAATCGTAACAACAGATATTTCTAAATATATCTTATTACTAAAAAACAGTCTTTCTTTCAAAAATAAACTCAATGCCATTACAATAATTATAAACACAGAAAATGTTGAACTGCCCGAAGTAATTGATTCAGCACGTAATGAACCTAAATTAAACTTAGCAAACCCTATCAAAGCTATAAACAAACCACTATAAAGTAAAACCTTTAAGAGCATAAATCTTTTCTCTTTATCAACAATCTGAATAAAATGATTAATCGAAAAGAAACTCAAAAAGAAAATCGATTCTTTTAACAATACATTAAACGATACCCGTGGATAATCCGAAATTGATGAAGAGATAATTTTTACCAATAATAATGCTAATATTATATAGCTTATTGTATCAAGATTAAATTTCTTATTACTTACAGTATCAATTATCCACAAGATAGTAAGCAGTGCAATCATAATTTCTAAGAGGAAAAATGAAGTTAGAAACGATAGGATTGTTATGGATAAAACATAAAGAATGAATTTTTGACTAAACAAAGATTTTATCATATCCGGATAATCTAATTGTCTTGAAACTGTAAAAGGTAAAGTTTTTTGTAAATCCCATCTTCATATTGCAGCAGCTCAGAGTGTTTGCCGTCTTGAACTATTTTCCCTTTATCCAATACTATTATTCTATCCGCATTACGTATTGTACTTAGACGATGTGCTATAACAAATACCGTCCTATCGTGCATTAGTCGTTCAATCGCTTCCTGGACTAAAACTTCAGACTCATTATCAAGCGCGGATGTAGCTTCATCAAAAATCATAATAGGAGGGTTTTTAAGCAAAGCACGTGCAATAGATAACCTTTGCCTTTGTCCGCCGGAAAGTTTGGTCCCTTTCTCGCCAATGATTGTATTATAACCATAGGGTAAGTCAATGATAAAATTATGAGCATTAGCAGCTTTAGCCGCTTCAATTATTTTACCTTCAGGGTAATCATCCAGCCCGTATGCAATATTGCTTCGTACTGTTTCATTAAAAAGAACGGTTTCTTGTGTAACTATGCCCATAAGTTTTCTTAACTCTTCAATCCTAACATTACGAATATCAATATTATCGATAAGGATTCTACCTGAAGTTGGATCGTAGAAACGTGGAATAAGGTCAACCAAAGTTGTTTTACCGGCTCCGCTGCTGCCGACGATAGCTATTATATCCCCTTTTTTAACACTTAGATTAATTCCATTAAGTACTGCTTCACTGGAATCCTGGTACATGAATGAAACATTATCGAATTTTATATTATGATTAAATTCGATATTAACGGGATTGACAACATTCTTAATTTCCGGTTCTGTATCTAAAATTTCAAAAATTCTATCAGCAGCGGC
>DYJK01000054.1 GCA_020723165.1 Melioribacter roseus
GCAACCTTGTTAAGAATATTGGTCCAACCGAAACGACAATATTTTTAAATGTTGATCAATCCGGTAATATCCAGTTTGCAGAAAATGTTGTTGCTGTTACACCGCAAGCCCCGTCTCTCGGATACGAAGAACCTGAATTTGATATCGAACCAAAATTAACCGGAAGCGGAATTACAAGCGGTGTTGTTGGTGTGAATATTTTAAATCCTGATTCACTTGAAAGTAGTGATGACTATGAAATTCAATTTTTAGATCAATCGATGGATAAGATCGATAATGACTTTAATGGGTTGACTGACCAAGCCGATAGAAACGAATTACTGCCGACCGTTACCACGGGGTTTGTACTTAAGAATGTTACAAAAGATGTTACTTATGATACTGTTTGGTTTAAAGAATATCGTTTAGCCGGGACCGGTTATGAATTAGTTAAAAATTTATTTGATGATAATGATGGCGATCCCAATACTCTTACAAAAGTTGTTGCGAGCATGGAGATATATATGAAAAATCCCGAGCCGGGTGTTGTTGATCGGCCGGAAGAAGAAATCTATGAAGGTATAAAATGGGGCGGCGATATCGATCCTTTTAACTCTTACGATCTTAACTTTGGTAGGTTTACACTCGGCGGATTTCAACCGGGTACTCCCTACCCCAGACAATATGAAATTATTTTTTACAATGAGATTGTTGATACTTCTGCAAAAATTGGTGTACCGCTGGCAGCAACCGGCAGACCAATAATGTTGCCTAGTTCGCCGGTAAATTTTAAGGTTTATGATAAACAATCGGGCAGACAAGTTGATGTCGGTTTTGTTGATCAATCAGTTGATAGACAATTAACCCCGAAAGGATTTTTCTCTGCAAAAGATTATATAGTGTTTTTTGAAAAATTAAGTAACGATTCCACTTTGATAACATTCAGTCTTGGCAACAACGCTGATGAAGATACAACATTTTACAATACATACGGTAGATTGATGGGAGCCGGTGATACACTTAGTTTGTATCCCGATCTTCCATTCAATAGTGAAACTAAATTTGTATATAAGCTGCAAGGACAAAAAGTAAATAAGGAAACAGCTAAGAATGAATTATCAAGAATAAGGGTGGTGCCTAATCCCTATGTTGTTACCGCTCTATGGGAACCGCATAATCCTTATACATCCGGTAGGGGACCGAGGGCAATTCAATTTATTAATCTGCCGAATAGATGTACAATTAGAATATTTACTGTTGATGGCACGTTGGTGCAGACGCTTGATCATGATAGTAACATTCGCGATGGCTCGGAAACATGGAATTTGATGACGAAAGATAATATGGAAATTGCATACGGTATTTATATTTACCATGTTGATGCACCCGGGATAGGAGAGCATGTCGGGAGATTGTTGATTATTCAATAACTCTTTAACTAATTTATGATTAAACATTATTGAATATGAATTGCGCCGGGGTTATGGCGCAATTCGTTTTTATTGTGTTGCTAAAGTTGTATTTGCTTTTGACCTTACCCTAATTCGCCGCGCGAATCTCTCCTTGACTTCGGCCAGCGACTCGACCGAGCTCGTCGAGGTCTCAGCCGAGCCGCTCAGTCTGACGGAGAGTGACTTTTAAAAAGTGCGGAGTCTCCCCCTCCTAACCCGCTTTGCGGAGCGAGGCGAGATTAGAAAGGGGGAACAAAGGGGGAGGCCGAAACACATTGTTTATAGTAGTAACTAATTTTGTTTATGAAAAACAAACCCGGATATAATTTGATAGTTTTTTTGCTTCTTCTTTTTTTATTCTGCACAAACATTCATGCACAGACTATTGTGGAGTTTGGCAATCACAAAATTACACTTGATGAATTTAAAACCGCATACCTCGATATAATTAAAAAACCTAACGTTTACGATTCAAAAGAATTACGAGAAGAATTTTTGAACGAATTGATTGCCTCAAAAATTTTAGCTGAAGAAGCGGCTAAGTCGGGATTCAACGAAAACCTTTTACTCAAGTATAAAATAGAGGCATATGAAAATAAATGTTTACGGGACGCTCATTACGAAACCGTAATCAAACCCAAAATTTCCATTTCAGAAACCGATATTGAGGATGCGTATTTATTCACACAAGAGGAGCGGAGAGTAAGTCATCTATTTGTTAAGACAAAAGAGGAAGCGGATAGTCTATACAAACAGTTAGAGCAAGGAAAATCTTTTGAAGAACTTTCAAAAATAATTTTTACAGATTCATCGCTTGCAAATAATGGCGGTGATCTTGGTTGGGTCTATTGGGATCAGCTTGATTATGATCTTGCAACAGAGGCTTTTAAGCTGCCCGTGAATAAAATAAGTGAACCGATTAAATCTCCGTTTGGCTATCATATTATAAAAGTAACCGACTTCAAGAAAAAACCGTTGATTACGCAAAGAGAGTATGAAGTGCACCGGAAAAAGGCGAAGTATCTTCTCGAATATAAAATTGGCGAAAAATATTCTTACGAATACATTGACGGCATGCTGAAGAATGCAGAAATAGTTATTTATCCCGAAGTGATAAAACTTGTTGATGAAAAACTTTCGAACAAGTTTAAACGTAAACCAACAGATGTTGACCAAATGTATGAGATGCAGTTGCGTGATGAGGAAGTGAGAGTAATCGAAACAAATCTATGGGACCACCGTGACCAAATTATGGCTTTGATTAACGGGGAAAAATTAACGGTCGGTGATTTCATCGGGTTTTTAAACTTCATCAATTATGATGTTATTTATTCCGGGTTCAAGAATATTTTTGATTATACCGTAAGAGATTTTTTACTTACACATGAGGCGATTAAACTTGGTCTTGAATCCGATGAAAAAGTAAAAATGAAAACCGGCTTATACAAAGAATTTTTGTTGCAGTTAGAATTTAGAAAGTCATTGATTAGAAATGTTGTAGCTAACGAAGAGGAAATACAAAAATTATATAGAGAGAAGAAAGAAAAATTTAATGGTGCTTCTTACGAACAAATGAAAGAAATACTAAGAGAATTTATAACCAATCAAAAGAAAAGAGAAGTTGTGCCGAATTATGTCAATTCAATCTTAACCGGCTATGTAATTAAAAAGGATCTCCGGTTAATCCATGATTATTATGATTCGATTTTGAAAGGGGACACAATTAATTCGCGGTAAATTCAATTCCCGGAGATATATAATGCTTTTATTCAGAAACATATTTTTCCTAATAACTTTTTTTCCGCTGCTCTTATTTTCCCAAACAAACGGATTGGTAGAAAATTTTAACGATGGTAATATAAGCAGATGGACAGCCGATCACCCGAGAACTTTTCAGTTATCTGCTGAGGATGGAACATTAAAAGTAAACTATACACGCACTCCCTCAAGCGATCAATGGGATAATTTTAACTATACACCACCGCAATTAGTTAATATGGCAAACAGTCCCAAAGTTGTCTTAAGAGTAAAATCAACAGTGACAACAGTTTTCAGTTTCAAGCCGGTTTATAATAACAATCCGCCTTTGATTGATAGAACAATCACCGGTGATGGCAACTGGCACACTATTTCAATCAACATAACTAACCCGGCACATTACCAGTTCGATAAAATTTATATGTATTTTGATGGCGGAACAACTCAATCGAAAAGCGGAACAGTTTGGTTTGATGAAATCAGGTTCGGAGATTCTGCCGTAGTAAATGTCCCGGCTGATTGGACTGAATTTGATAGAGCCGTAACTGCCGCAGAGGCATTGCTTAACAATGCGGTAATGGGATACGGTGAAGGTGAATTTTTTCCCGGTGCGGATGCCGCACTTCAAACAATTCTTGTCGAAATAAAAAATATTAAAACACAAGGTACTACAGATCAAGCTGTTGTTGATCAAGCAGTTTGGGATCTTTATGATGCTTGTGTGAATTTTGAAACGTCGGTCAGCGCAGTACAGACGAATTTGAATGATACGATTGCTACAAAAGAAACAAGATACCTTTACCTAAATCTTCTCCAGTTCAGCAGACGATCATTAATGTTTGGAATGCACGATGCTACCGGTTACGGCGTTGGCTGGTCCGGTGATGATGAAAGAAGTGATGTTAAGGATGTTGTTGGAGATTACCCGGCTCTTTACAGCGAAGACATGAATGGAATCGAATTGGAAACCGGGGTTGAAGGGAGCAGAAATCGTTTAACCGCTGCATACGGTAGAGGTGGTGTTATAACATTCTGCTGGCATCAATATGATCAAACCGGCACAAGTTTTTATGCAGAATATCTAACTGATAAACAAGTTGTTTCAAAATATATTCCCGGCGGTACGCATCATCAGGAATATAAAAACAAACTTTTGAAAGTTGCAAAATTTTTGAAATCATTCCGTGGTTCGGAAGGAGAATCGATCCCGGTTATATTCAGACCATATCATGAACATCTTGGGAGTTGGTTTTGGTGGGGACCGCCTCATACAACAACGTGGGAATATAATACAATCTGGCAATTTACCGTTGAGTATCTGCGTGATTCATTAAATGTGCACAATCTTATCTACGCTATTTCACCATCACTCGATCACGTTTATTCAGGCGATCAATATTTTCAAGTTTACCCGGGTGATAATTATGTAGATATATTTGGCACCGATTTTTACTTTGATAAAACCAATCCTTCTAATAACACCGGTCTATTTTTAACCGGGTTACGAACGGTGGTTAATCATGCTTTGGACAAAAATAAAATACCGGCATTAACGGAAGTTGGACAAGAAACAATCCCAACAACCGATTGGTTTACGAATTATCTTCTTCAACCGATTAAGAATGATGACATTGCTTCCAATATTGTTTATGCAGCAGTTTGGCGTAATGCAAGTACAACACATCATTATGCGTCTTACCCCGGTCATTCAAGTGTTCCCGACTTTATAGAATTTTATAATGATCCGTACACAGTTTTTGAAAGTGATCTGCCGGATATGTATGCACTGCCGGTTGAAGACACAACACCTCCACAATTTGTATCTAACCATGATACCGTACAGATAGCAATAACAACCACCGCAGCAATTAATGTTGTTACAGACGAACGTGCTTTTTTAAAATACAGTTTTGTAGATGAATCTTACGAGACTATGCCGAATCAATTTACCGGTGGAGAGGGAAGCTATGATCATTCGGTACAAATTGAAGGTACACAAGGTGAAACAACGGAAATTTTTGTCAGGGCTTCCGATGTATTCGGGAACGTTACCGATCAATCTCTTAGAATATTGTTCAAAGTAGATACAATGCAAGCACCGGTTGCATGGTACGATTCCCGTTACCCGGTAACCGATTGGCTGAATGGTAATGCAGTTTTAGGTACATCTGCATCAGCCGTAACTTTGATAAGTCCGGTGAGAACAGCTTACTTTAAAACTAATTTTACGATTGAACAACTGCCAACTGCAGCCGCTGTTATTCTTAAATGTGTTGGCGGCGGTGCTGTTTATATTAACAATTTAGAGATAGGAAGAATTAATTTACCTGAAGATATAGTGCTTGAATACAATACCGATCCAACCGTTGTTGCGTCGGTTACAAAACAATTTATTTTAGATAGTAGTGCATTAGCAAGTTTGAAAATCGGTTCAAATCATGTAGCTTCAGAAATTCACGGATCGCCTACCGGTTCAGTCGAATCTTTTGATCTTAAAATCATTAACCAGAGCAATCAAACATTTTTACCGTTCGGCTCATTATGGTCGTATTTTGATAAAGGATATAAACCGCAAGACATGAAACTCGCAGACATAGTTTCAGTTGATTATGATAACAGAATACCCGGTAGGTTCGAATTATTTGCCAATTACCCGAATCCATTCAATCCTTCAACTAAGATACGTTATCAACTGGCAAAGGAAGTGAAAGTAAAATTGGAAGTTTATAATATTCTTGGCGAGCGGATAAAAACTCTGATCGATAATAACCAGGCACCGGGTATTTATGAAATTGAATTTAACGGGTCAAGTTTAACAAGTGGGGTTTATATCGTTCTACTGAAAGCTGCTGACTTTTTGAAAACACAAAAAATAATGCTGATTAAATAATTCTTTAGATTTGTAAAGGGAAATTTATTACGGTGTTCTGATATGATGACAAGTAAACATAAATGGAGTATTGCCTTTATTGTAATTCTAGTAGCGGTTTATCTTGTATTACTATTTGTACAGAAAGGAAATGACGATACTGAAATTATAGAAATTTATTTTGCTGATAGAATCACTGCTGCACATAAAATTCTTATCGATGAATACAATCAATTGAACAAAGGGAAAATAAAAGTAGTACCGATCGATTTCCCAAATTTTGACTTTAGTACTAATGAAAGGAAAGAAGTACTTGCACGATCGTTAAGGGGAACCGGTGACGGTATTGACCTCTTTGCCGTTGACATAATCTGGGTTCAACGATTTGCCAAATGGTGTGAACCACTAGATAAATATTTTACAGAAGACGAAAAGAAAAGAATCCTTCCACAAGCTTTGGCTTCTTGCTATTCACAAGGCGAGCTCGTTGCCGTACCGCTCGATCTTGTACAAGGTATAATGTATTACAGAGAAGATCTGCTTAAAGAATTAGAAAACGGTGAAGAGATTATAAATAAAATTTCAAATGATATCACGTGGGAAGAATTTTTAAAGATTCACACTTCATTAAAAAGAGCTAATCCGTTTTACATTTACCCGGCAGCAGATTATGAAGGTTTGATCTGCAGCTATATCGAATTAGTACTCAGCTTAAAACTGAATTATTTTGAAGAGCACGGTTTTAATTTTGAAAAACCGGAAGCAGAAAAGGCATTACAGCTTCTTGCCGATCTTGTAAATAGATACAAAGCTACCCCCGGAGAAGTTACAAAGTATACTGAAATTCCGAGTTATCAGCATTTTATTAAGAATGACGGTTTCTTTATAAGAGGATGGCCAAGCTACGATAAAGATTTCCGGGACTTCCCGGTAAATATCGAAAAAGAGAAAAAACTTAAGAAAGCTCCATTGCCCCATTTTAATGAAGGAGAGCCGACTTCTGTATTTGGCGGATGGAATTTGATGATCTCAAAATTTTCAGACAAGAAAAAAGAAGTTGTTGATTTCGTTAAGTTTTTACTTAGTGATAAATCCCAGGAAATCTTTTTCAGGGAAAGCGGTTATTACCCGATCACCAATAAAATTTATGAAGACTCATCTTATTCAAAGAAATATCCCGAACTATTGCAGATAAGAAAATTATTGACAAGCGGTGTTCACCGTCCGGCTCACGAAGATTATACGCGTTATTCGAAAATCATGTCTTCATATATTGTTCAAGCTATCAATAATGAGCTAAGTGTCAAAGATGCCTTGAGAATGATAACAAGCTCAATTCAGCTTGAGAAAAATGTGGTAAAGGAGTTTTAGTTTTCATGGTAGCACAAAAAGCACAGAGTGCGTTTTCAAAATACAGATTCCAGATAAAACACATTACCGTGTTTTTGATGATACTGATTGTATTCCAGATTATACTTGCGTTGATACAGAAGTCCTCGCTCGATGATTTTCTTGTTGAAACACAATCGTGGTATCAAAAACATTCTGCCGACCGGCTGGCTATTGTTACATCGACAAGTATGGAATTATTGTTTGAAAATCTATTTATGAATAAACGCCAGGAAGAATTTGATGAAAGACGGATCACATATTCTTTCAATGTAATTTTTAAGCAGCAATTAATTCAGAAAAGTGTTCAAGATGTTAGTTTGATTTTAATTCGTAACCACCGTTTATATGTTATAGACAGCGGTCAGAAGTTATATGCTTATTTAATCAATAAATTAGAGCCCTATGATAGTGATGTTGATCCTCATTCCGAAGGTGTAAAACTATTTCTTTCCGTGCGCGAAAAAATGAAAGCATCGGAAATTATTTATACTAAACTTGTTGACCATAAAACATTCAATATCCTTGTACCTTTTGTGCCCGATGGAGAATACCTCGGTGTTATGTACATGAAGATAACGCCGGATTTTTCATTCCTAACAAAAGAAGTGAGCGCAAATTTTGATAAAGTGGCACTGATTTATTCTACACTTATCCTATTAGGTCTGATTCTGATTTTCTACGTCTCATCCCAGGCGGTGCAAGAGAGAAACGAAGCGCAGCAGAAACTTTTTGAGGAACACGAAGAGAATATTAAAAAACAAATCCGCTTAGAAAAAGAGTCTCTTTTCACAAAACGCATTTATCACACACACCACAAAGCCGAAAAAATTATCGGGTTTATCAAAGATGACGTGAGAAAGATGAATGCGCCAGGAATTGATGATTTGAAACACCGCGTTATAACATATTCAAATTTCATTTCGCGCATTATTTACGACATGAAATGGTACGACCAGGAGATCAATACAATTATCAATCCAATGTTCCAAACAAATATTAACGAAGTGATCCGGTTTGTTGTTAGTAATATTTTCCTAAGGATTTCGAGCAAGAATGAAATGTTCGAATTTGAATTTAACTTGGACGATAAACTTCCCCTTGTTAATGTAAACGAGTTTGTGGTATGGGAAATACTTGAACCGATTATTCAAAACAGCATCGATCACGGCAACAGAAAATGGATCAAAATTAAAATCACGACAAAGTACGATCAGGAAAAACATCGCTCTTATATTTTCATAGAAGATAACGGTGTTGGTATAAATAAAGAACTTCTCGAAGTTGGAGAAGAAGGAATTAAAAGGATATTTTTGGAACACGAAACCACAAAAAAATTGGAAGGTGTTAATTCCGGTTACGGCTGTTACATAGCATACCAGATGGCAGTTGAAAAATGCGGCTGGCTGCTCGATGCAGAAAATCTTGATGGTGATGGATGCCGGTTTACCATAACAATAAAAAGTAAGGTACTCAATGAGTAAAAGTGACTTAATCAATATTCTCTTGGTAGAAGATGAGGACTTTGATGTTCAGCGCGTAAAAAATACGATTAATTATTACGATACAAGAATAAAAATCATCGATACGGTTTCAAATGGTTTGGCTGCAATCGACCTTATCAAATCCAATATTGATAAGTATGATGTTGTAATTATGGATTATCAAATATCCGGTGGCCTGAAAGGTGAAACATTAATTAATAAAATGAAGGAAGTAGATCCCCAGATTCAGATTATCGTTATTACCAAGATGACGATCAACATAACCAATTATGATTTTGCTAATAATCTTCTCCGTGCCGGTGCTTTCTGGTATTGCACAAAATATCCCGGCAACATTGAAGAATATATTTACCAGCCGACAGATTTTATATTGAGCATATTCAATGCATATGAAAAAAAGAAATTAGAAAAACTAAAATTAAAATCGGATAAGCGGCTGAACCAGAGTATCGAAAATATTTTGGATTCAAAAAAAATTATCGGCGAATCCAAACCAATGCACCAGTTGAAAGAATCGATTGATAGGTATGCAAAGAGCGATGCCAATATTCTGATTAACGGTGCATCCGGTACCGGTAAAGAACTTGTTGCATGGAATATTCATTTTAAGAGTAAAAGGAAATATGAAAATTTTGTCCCGATAAACTGCGGCAGCATTCCGCACGAGCTGATCGAAAGCGAACTATTCGGTTTTGAAAAAGGATCTTTCACCGGTGCAAGCGGACATAAAGCCGGTTTGTTCGAGGTTGCAAATAACGGGACTATATTCCTTGATGAAGTTGCCGAACTGCCTCATAATGCACAAGTGAAACTTCTCCGTGTTATTCAAGAAGGTGAAATTGAAAAGATCGGCAGAACAGATAAAATTTCCGTTAATGTTAGGATTATTGCAGCCACCAATAAAAATCTTGCCCAAGAAGTAAATAACAACCGGTTTAGGGAAGACCTATATTATAGATTAAATGTTGTGCCCATCGATGTTGTACCGCTTAAACAGCGCGGTGAAGATATTATGCTTCTGTTCGATCATTTCCTCGATATATATAGTACAGACCTTGGTTTTTCGAAACCTTCGGTCGATTCCAAGGCAAAAGAGATTTTACTTAACTACAAGTGGCCCGGTAACGTAAGGGAGTTAAGAAATGTTGTTCAGAGGCTTGTTCTAAATAGCCACGATGAAATTACTGCCAAAGATATTAGTAATCCTATGATACTCGGTAATCATATAATTGCAAAAGAAGAAACAAATTTTGAGTCGCTTTACGGGGGGCAAGTATTACCGCTTAAAGAAATGGAAAAAATCTTCCGCATAAAATATTTCAAGTATGTACGCAGCATATCAAGTTCCGATTCATCTGCTGCCGAGAAACTTGGCCTGGCACCTTCCAATTTTTATAGGATGTGTAAAGAACTTGGAATAAAATAAAATCTTTTCTTTAATACATTCTAATTTTACAATTCGATATCTGTGAACTATTTTGCAATTGTGAATCTTGAACTTATCTTTTAATTATAAATTATATCTAATACTATTCAGGAAGAACGATGAAATCCATTACAGAATTGAAAAAATTAACCGCAAACACAATTAGAATCTTAGCAGCTGAAGGAGTTCAAAAAGCAAATTCAGGACACCCCGGTATGCCGATGGGCATGGCCGATGTTGCAATGATTTTATGGACCGAATTTTTAATTCATAATCCAAACGAACCCAAATGGATTAACCGCGATCGTTTTGTTTTATCTGCCGGTCACGGATCAATGCTTCTTTATTCTTTGCTACATTTAAGCGGATATGATTGCACGCTCGATGATTTAAAATCATTCCGTCAATGGAACAGTCGTACTCCGGGGCATCCGGAATATGGTTTACTTCCCGGTGTAGAAACATCAACCGGTCCATTGGGACAAGGATTTGGTAACGGGGTCGGAATGGCAATTGCCTCAAAGATGATGTCTGCAAGATTTGGCGATGAGCTATTCGGCAATCATTACATTTACGGAATTGTAAGTGATGGCGACTTAATGGAAGGAATTTCCCATGAAGCGGCTTCGGTTGCCGGGCATTTAAAACTTGGAAACATAATTTATTTCTATGACGACAACAGTATTACAATCGAAGGGAAAACCGATCTAACTTTTTCCGAAAATGTTGGAAAGCGATTTGAAGGCTACGGCTGGCATGTTTTGAATATTGATGCTTATGACCATGAAGGAATTAGAAAAGCAATTCTATCGGCTCGGAATGAAAAAGAGAAACCAACAATTATTATTACAAAATCGCATATTGGTTTCGGCAGCCCGAACAAAGTTGATACTGCCGAGGTTCACGGTTCCCCCCTTGGAAAGGATGAATTAGCCGCTGCTAAGAAAAATTTAGACTGGAATTACGAACAAGAATTTTATGTTCCCGATGAAGTAAAGAATGTGTTTGAAACTCGTAAAAATGAACTAATAAAAATTTACAAGGACTGGAACACAAAACTTGAAACCTGGAAAAAATCTTACCCGGAAAAATCAGAATTGCTGAATAAATATTTATCAAACTGGCTGCCTGAAAATTTAGAAGAAGAATTGTTAAATGCAGTTCCTAAGGATTCCAATGCAACACGATCACTATCGAGCAAAGTGATTCAAAAAATCGCACAAAACATTCCAAATTTTATCGGTGGTTCGGCAGATCTTGCACCATCCACAAATACTTTTATGAATGGTTTTGATGCAATCTCTCCAGGAAAATTTTCAGGAAGAAATTTTCATTTTGGAATACGTGAACATGCTATGGGTTCCATTCTGAACGGGATAATGCTGTACGGAGGGTTTAAAGCATTCGGCGCAACATTTTTTGTATTCTCGGATTATATGCGTCCGGCAATCCGTTTGGCGGCAATTATGGAATTACCGGTAATTTACGTTTTTACCCATGATTCAATTTTTGTCGGTGAGGATGGACCAACGCACCAACCGGTAGAACACCTTGCTGTACTGAGAGCAATTCCTCACGTTACTGTTATTCGTCCGGCAGATGGATTGGAAACTGCTATGGCATGGGCATATGCATTGCGCAACCAAAAGAATCCGGTTGCATTGATTTTAACAAGACAAAAAATTGATAACATTGAAAGAAATGTTGAATTCCAATCAGAACAATTTCTTAAAGGCGCTTACATAATTTCAGAAGAAAGTGATGGTAAAATCGATTTTGTTATTACGGCAAGCGGTTCGGAATTACCGGTTGCTGTTGAAGCTAAGAAGAAACTTGAAAAGGATTTCAACATTCGTGTTGTTTCTATTCCTTCGCGTGAAATATTTGAAAGACAGAGCCAACAATATAAAGCAGAAATTTTCCCGAAGGATGTGCCGGTAGTAGTAATCGAAGCAGCATCCATGAATGGCTGGGGCGATCTATTCCGCCAAAAACTCTTAACAATTGGAATGACAAGATTTGGGGCATCGGCACCATATAAAACTCTTGCCGAAAAATTTGGCTTTACACCGGATGCAGTTGCAGAAAAGATTATTAATTGGATGAATGAATAGTTTGAATACATCAATTATTGATTTTTACTTTTAGCAAAGGTTATGATGAAAAAGATCTTATTAAAGTATGTACTGTTTATCATAGTATTACTGCCAATCTCAATTGCTTCGCAGAATCAAAAAGAACTTATCAAGCTTGTTATTACTCCGCCAAGCAACCCGGTAGAAAATTTCAGAGGATTCGGTGCAGAATGGGATTCCCGTGCGTACAATTTAAATGGCGTTACCGACGAAGATTTTAATTTGATTGTTGAACGGATTAAATGGATGAATCTTCCGATTGTTAGAATAATGATGCAGACCAAATGGTGTTACAGCGAATCACTTAGGTACGATTGGAATAATGAAAATATGAAATCGCTGTACCGTCATTTGGATGTTTGCCAGAAGAATGGAATTGAAGTAATCTTATGCGATTGGGGTGTAGAAGTAGAATGGCTTGCTGTTGATGGGGTTTCTAAAACAGATGATCCTAAGTACGTTGATGTGATAGGAACATATCTTGACTATCTCGTAAATAAAAAAGGTTTTTCTTGTATCAAATATTTTAATCTTGTGAATGAACCGAACTTTGAAGTCGGCAATTTTGAAAGATGGAAAAATGGATTGGACCAATTGTTCCAGGTGTTTAAGGATAAGGAATTAGATTCAAAAGTTAAAATAGCCGCACCGGGTACAAGTGATAATAAAGAATGGTTTTTCAATACCGTGGACGAAATACGTTACGCTTTGGAAGTTTATGACGTTCACTTGTATGCATGGAAAGAATCAACTGCCAATGGCGGTGTTCACGTTACATTAAAAGAACTGCTCGATTATGCTAAATCATTGGATCAATATTACCAAAGGAAATTATTTTTTGTTAGTGAAGCCGGGATGAGAGACGGACAAGCTGCAAACATTAGCAAGCAAATTGATGATTTCTATTATGGTCTCTTCATGGCTGATTTTGCCATACAAGCTGTGCATGCCGGCGCACAAGCTGTGTTGGCATGGATGCTCGATGATAACAGTCACCCTGAATTTAAATGGGGAATGTGGAGTGATAAAAAAAATGGAATGACATTTCGACCATGGTTTTATACTTGGTCGTTAATGTGTAAACTATTTCAACCTGGATCAGAGATTTATAAAATACGATCGAGATCGATTGATGTAAGAGCTTTAGGATCAAAAAAAATATCAAACGGGAAAACCGATTGGTCTTTTGTAATTGTGAATGTTGATGATAGACCAATCGATATTCTTTTGCGTGTCGATGATGAAAATACTTACAAGTTCGATCAATATATCTATTCTGAAAATCAATATTTGGTAGATGAAGACGGTTATCCAAAACCCAACACTAAAGTGACGATTAATTTATCTGCCGGCGCCGAATTTGAAATCCCGGGTAATACTGTAATTTTTTTGACGACCGCAAAGAATTAATATTTTCTTTTCTCTAATCTTATTTAAGATGCACATTGATAATAAATATTTCACCATTTTCAAACCTTATGGATATTTGTCTCAATTTACTGATGCGGAAGGGAGAAAGACTCTAAAGGATTTGTACGCTTTCCCAAATGATGTTTACCCGGTTGGAAGATTAGATATGGATAGCGAGGGTTTGTTGATTATAACGAATGATAAATCGCTAACCGATTATTTGTTAAATCCTAAAAACCGTCATGAGAAAGAGTATTATGTTCAAGTTGAAGGAATTCCAAATCAAGAAGTGCTTAGGAGATTAGAAAAAGGGATAGTAATCGAAAACAAAAAAACTCTGCCGGCAAAAGTAAATATCATAGATGATCCGGGATTTCAGCAAAGAGTACCGCCGATAAGAGAGAGGAAAACAATTCCCACAACATGGATGAGTATTACAATTACGGAAGGAAGAAATAGACAAGTTAGAAAAATGACAGCAGCTGTCGGATATCCTACGTTAAGATTGGTAAGAGTAAGAATAAAAAATTTATTGCTGGGTAATTTGAATGTCGGTGAAGTTAGAGAATTGAAACTTAACGAGATAAAAGAGTTGAAGGATTGAATTCTCTGTGCCTCTGTGCTTGCCCGGTGTGTTTTGACGGGCCTTTGTGGTTTTCTTTCGTTATTCACCACAGAGAAACAGAAACAGAGACACAGAGAAAAGATTATAAGCTTATATTTACACCGATATAAAAAGTTCTTCCAAGAGTACCGTAGTATAAAACTTCTTCGTATTTCTTATCAAAAAGATTTTCTAACCGGGCGGTCAGTTCAAGATAATCTAATATTTTGTACGAACCGGCTAAGTTGACTATTGTATAATCAGCTAAAGTTATTCGTTCAACCGGAAAGGCAGTAAAATCTTTATCGTCACGTTTCCCAATAAATCTAATCTGGGTATTCAAGTTAAGAAGTTGGTTGTAATTATAATTTATTGTTATTGATGCTTGATGCTTCGGTCTTCGTATCAAATTTTTTCCGTAATCAGTGCTTTGTTCATATTCGTCCTTTGTCACTGTATAAGTGTAGTTTGCAGAGATGTCCAATCCCAATAGATCATTGGCCGAAGCGCTTATTTCTACACCTTTTGATGATGCTTCAGCAATATTGATAGTTTTAAAGTTAGAATCAAAACCGAACATGTTTTCGAATTTTAGATTAAAGTAAGTAACACCAAGATTAAATTTTCCATTATCTAAAGTTTGGTCAAAACCAATATCCCAACCTTTACTTTTTTCCGGTTCAAGTTCCGGGTTGCCAAATAGGGGATCAAAAATGTAATAGAGTGAGGGTGCTTTGTATCCCGTTCCATAAGTGAATTTTAATTTAGTACTGGTTTCACTAATAAAATAAGCCGGTGCTATTCTATAAGTAGTTACATTACCATATTTTTCATTATCATCGTACCTAATACCTATAGCAGCAAAAAGCGAGTTTGAAATATTGATTTGGTCTTGCAGATAAATACTCGATGTTCTAATTGATTGTTCTGGGAAAACAGATTCGTATGTACCCCACATACTTTCGCTGTAGTAACTAGTATATGCTCTTTCGGTTTCTGTTTCTAAACCGATAGAGATTAAGTTGTGATCAAGAAATTTCAAATTATTTTGCCATTCAAATTTTATTCGCTGTGCTCTGTTATAACTATCGGAAAATGTACCCGGATGAAGTTCGTCATATTCATCGAGAGTTCTTCCGAATCTTTTTATGAGTGATCCCTTAAATATTTTTTCCCACTTGTTCTGAAATGAATTTAATTGGAACATACCGCTGAAGATTTGTTCTTCGGTTTTATAAGTGTAATTAGGATCGTCACCTAATTTTTCATTTTGATCAAGTTCGCTTTCGGCTTTTGTGAATTTATACATTAATGAAAGGTAACCTAAATTAGATAAATCAAGCCCGACTTTAGTAGTTACCCCGTTATTAATAAAACCATCTTTTTCTTTGTTACCGTAAATTGAATTGCTTGATGATATTCCATCTGTTCCATTCCGGTTAGCAGAGACAAAGTAATTAATAAAATCATATTTACCCGATGCGCTCAGTTGAGTTTTATAAAATCCATTCGATCCGCCTTCGCCCAAAAAAGAAAATCCGGGCTTATCATTTCCCTTTTTTGTAAAAATACTGATTACACCGGCTATTGCATCGGAACCATATAATGTGCTCTGTGGCCCGCGTATTATCTCTATCTTTTCAATATCGTAAGTACTGAGTGAAGAAAAATCGAATGCATTGTTAGGTGACGAAGCATCATTCATTTCTATTCCGTCAACAATTACCAGTACGTGGTTCGGATTTGCACCTCGTATAAATGTATTGGAAAGTTTACCAATCCCTCCTTGCTGCATTACTGAGATTCCAGGGACATACCGTAATAGATCGAATACGGAATGAGCTTGTGTTTTGATTATATCATTTGAATTGATGACAGTTACTGAAGATGCCAAAGAATAATATGGTGTCTCTGTTCTATTTGCCGATACAACAACTTCGTTCAAAGTGGTTTTGATTGTGTCGGTCTGGGCAAAAAGTGAAAATGAATTTAACAGAAAAACTGTGAATAGATAAAAAGTTTTCATAGAAGTTACTCCTTTTGTTAAAGATGTAACTTCGTGGGTAGTGGATAGTAACGACTGTATGAATTGTATCGTTAATCAAACCTCATCCCGCGAAGGTTATTGGGCGCTAAGCCCGTTGATTAATTAATTGAAATTTGTGGTAGGTCTCCTGACTTTCCCGGCTCTTAATCGTCTTCCCACCTCGTTCAATAGAAGCAGTGACACAATGATTAAGAGAATAAAATCACCTTTGGTGAATCGGAATTACAGTTGCGGGGCAGTACCGGAGTTTAACCGGTTTCCCTATTAAGTTGTTAACACCACAAATTGTAAAGAACTTGGGCGAAGATAGAAAAGAATAATGTTGGGTGCAAAGAATAATATTAATTAATATTTTGAAATTTTTAGATATTAGATTTATTTTTTGATGTGATTACATTAAAAATCAGAAAAACTTGTGGTTCATATTATTGCGAGCATTCGAACCTATCGAAAATCATTTTTTTAAATTCCACTAATAAATAAACTGCATCAACTTAAAATAGGAGAAATTTAATGGGTTGGCTCTATAGTGCATTAAGCTCCTCGATCGGTAAAAAATTTGTTATGGCTGTTACCGGTATATGTTTGATCCTTTTTTTAATCATTCATTTAATTAATAATCTTACCATGTACGGCGGACCGGAATTATTTAACACCGTGGTTAAAAATTTGGATATTATTAAACCAATCGTGAGAGTAATAGAAGCGGTTCTTGTTTTAATTTTTGTTTTCCACATTTTCAATGGTGTGAAATTGTGGTACGAAAACAAAAAAGCAAGACCAATCGGTTACACTGTTAACGGATCGTCTAAAAATTCCGATATAACCTCCCGGACGATGATTGTAAGCGGAAGTATCGTCTTTATCTTTCTTATTATCCATCTGAAAACATTCTGGGTTTCCTTCAACCTTGGTCATCCTTTAGCAGAAGAACATCAATACTATGAAATTGTTGCTTCGGCATTCTCAAATTGGATTTACTCCGGTTTGTACATTGTTGCTATGGTGCTGCTAGGATTTCATTTGAACCATGGTTTCCAGAGTGCGTTTCAGACATTCGGCTGGAACAACAATAAATATTTTCCTTTAATTAAAAAGCTTGGGTTGATATATACTTTGATTATGGTTATAGGTTTTGCTTCTATTCCAATCTACTTTTTATTTTTCTACGGAGGTAACGTATGATAAAATTAGATGCTAAAATACCATCCGGTCCAATACAAGATAAATGGACAAATCACAAGTTCAACATGAAACTTGTTAACCCGGCTAATAAACGTAAGTATGATATAATAGTAGTAGGAACCGGATTAGCCGGTGCATCAGCAGCAGCAAGTTTAGGAGAATTAGGTTATAACGTAAAAGTTTTTACATTCCATGATAGTGCAAGACGTGCGCACAGCATTGCCGCACAAGGCGGAATTAATGCTGCCAAGAATTACAGAAATGACGGTGATTCTGTTTACAGATTATTTTATGATACAGTTAAAGGCGGCGATTTTAGAGCGCGTGAAGCAAATGTATATCGTTTGGCAGAAGTTAGTGATAATATTATAGATCAATGCGTTGCACAAGGAGTTCCGTTTGCACGTGAGTATGGAGGATTATTAGATAATCGTTCTTTCGGAGGCGCTCTTGTTTCAAGAACCTTCTATGCAAAGGGTCAAACCGGTCAGCAGCTTTTGCTCGGTGCATACAGTGCGATGAATCGCCAGGTTGCAAATGGAACAGTTAAACTTTACGCAAGACGCGAGATGCTCGACCTAGTTGTTGTAGATGGTGTAGCTAAAGGTATAGTCTGTAGAAATTTATTAACCGGTGAAATTGAAAAATACTCCGGTCATGCTGTAATACTTGCAACCGGCGGTTATTCTAATGTATTCTTCCTATCTACCAATGCAATGAACTGTAATACAACAGCAATTTGGCGTGCGCACAAACGCGGTGCAGCTTTTGCAAATCCATGTTATACTCAAATTCATCCCACGTGTTTACCGGTTCACGGAGAAGGTCAATCTAAATTGCCGTTGATGAGTGAAAGTTTAAGAAATGATGGTAGGATTTGGGTATCGAAAAATAAAAATGATATGCGTGCACCGAATGATATTCCCGAAGAGGAGCGCGATTATTATCTTGAAAGGAAATATCCTACATACGGAAATTTGAGTCCGCGTGATATTTCTTCGCGTGCTGCTAAAGAAGCTTTTGATGACAGGCGCGGCGTTCAAGGTAAAGAAGCTGTTTATCTTGATTTCCGTGATGCAATTAAACGTCTTGGAGAAAATGTAATTAGAGAACGATACGGAAATCTATTTGAAATGTATGGGACAATAACCGGTGAGAATCCATACAAAACACCAATGTTAATTTATCCGGCTCCGCATTATACAATGGGCGGTCTTTGGGTCGATTATAATTTGATGAGTACAATTCCGGGATTGTTTATTGCCGGGGAAGCGAATTTTTCAGATCACGGTGCAAACAGACTTGGTGCAAGTGCTTTAATGCAAGGTTTAGCTGATGGTTATTTTGTTCTTCCTTATACTATTGGAAATTATCTTGCCGGTGATAAACCAACGTTAGTTAAAACTGATCATGAAGAATTTAATAAGATTAAAAAAGGAATTGAAGATCAAACATCTAAACTTCTTTCGATTAAAGGAAAGCGTACTGTTGATGATATTCATAAAGAGCTTGGCAGATATATGTGGAATAAAGTCGGCATGGCACGCAATGAAAAAGGTTTAAAAGAAGTTATTGGTGAAATTAAAGAGCTTCGTAATGAATTTTGGAAAAATGTTAATGTTGTAGGTAACTCAAATGATGTTAATCAATGTTTGGAGAGAGCCGGACGACTTGCAGATTATCTCGAACTCGGCGAACTGTTGGCTGTTGATTCGCTTCATCGTAATGAATCGTGCGGAGGACATTTTAGAGTTGAATATCAAACTGAAGAAGGTGAGGCGCTAAGGAACGATGATGAATTTACTTACGTAGCTGCTTGGGAATTTAAGGAAGTTGGCAAATGGGAACTAAATAAAGAACCTCTCGAATTTGAAAATGTTCATTTAGCTACAAGGAGTTATAAATAATGGCTGAGAAAAAATTAAACTTAACTCTTAAAATATGGCGGCAAGCCGGTCCTAATTTCGTAGGAAATTTTGCTGAGTATAAATTAGCTGTTTCTCCCGATTCTTCAATTCTTGAAATGCTTGATGATTTGAACAATGATCTGGAAAATAAAAATTTAGAACCGGTTGCGTTTGAAAGTGACTGCCGCGAAGGAATTTGCGGAACTTGCGGTTTGGTAATCAATGGGCAGCCGCATGGCCCGATTCCGAAAATTGCTACTTGCCAGTTGCATATGAGACATTTTAACGATGGCGATACAATCTGGATTGAGCCTTTCCGTGCGAAAGCTTTTCCGATTATAAAAGATCTAATGGTGGATCGTTCCGCGTTTGATAGAATTCAGGAAACCGGCGGATTTATTTCTGTTAACACCGGAAGTGTTCCGGATGGCAACGCAATTCCAATATCGAAAGACATTGCTTCCGAGGCGATGGATTCAGCTACTTGTATCGGTTGCGGTGCTTGTGTTGCAGCTTGTAAAAATGCATCAGCAATGTTATTTGTTAGTG
The DNA here is from genome assembly GCA_020723165.1 of Melioribacter roseus. GTDB lineage: Bacteria > Bacteroidota > Ignavibacteria > Ignavibacteriales > Melioribacteraceae > DYJK01. The sequence goes on from DYJK01000054.1 coordinate 20,215, forward strand.
CAAAAGTTTCCCAATTTGCATTGCTGCCGCAAGGACAGCCGGAACGTTACCAGCGTGTTCAAGCAATGGTTAAAAAGATGGATGAACTCGGTTTTGGCAGCTGCTCTAATACTTATGCTTGCGAAGCTGAATGCCCGAAAGGAATTTCAGTGAAGAATATTGCTCGTATGAACCGTGATTATTTTATGGCTAAAGTTAAAACTGAAAATGTAGAATCGTAGAGACGAGACGTTGAATTGTCCGCTTAATTATTTGGGAGACGACCCATCGGGTCGTCTTTACAATCCCGGCAAATAATGTCGGGATTTTTTTATGCTTATTTGGTATTATCGCTTAGTCACTTTCAGACAGTTTACCGTATATTTGTACTAGTGTAAATTAAATTGATAAGAATTAATGTTCGAGCGCGAAATAAAATTTATTTATGATTTTAATCTTAATAAGGTTAACCGCCTCGGTCCATATTTTACGTTCGAACAGTTACTTGCTATCGATATTCACCCGGCAATCATGCATTATATCTCTGCCGAAATAGATTACTTAATTTTTGAAGACCGGCAGAAATTATTGAAAAATTCCGTGTTTGATTATTCAGGTGAAAAGATTACACATCATTTTAACCAGGTTAGCGAAGAAGTAAAACGTTCCAAAAGATTTTCGCTTGAATATATTTCTAAGCTAATCTTACACTCTTCTTCGTTTACGATAAATTATTTATCAAGACCAAAGTGGACTTTACTGAAATTTGTTTTTGACGACAGCGATCATAAAGCCACAACAGAAATAAAACAGATACTCAACTATGTTTATTACTATCAATATTTGAAGAAAATACTTATCTCTTATATTAATTCTAAAAAGATTCTATCAATGAATACCACTGAGTTTGAGGAATTACTAAATAAAGTTGATAACTTAGGAATAGAAACATATTTGCCAAGCATTCTTACAAACACGCTAAGATCGATGTCGGAATTTTTTAATATTGGAGAATTGCAGAAAAATAAAATTCCACTTGCAGCTCTAGAATTATTTTTGGAGGAGAAAAAATTAAATAAACATGTGCAAAAAGTTGGGTCGATCTATGGCGACGATAAAAATCAAAAAATTAATATTACCGATCTGCAAAAAGTATTTGATGGTATAATGATGGAAAGAGCCGAGATTTTTTCTGAACCGGTTTCTGAAACAGAAGAGTATAAAGAACCGATTAAACCAATTGAACCGGAAGTTCCGCAAGAACCGGTGATTGCAAACCGGGAGTATGAAAGTGCAACTGAAGAAATCGGTGAAGAACTTGAACCTAATTATGATGAAGAGGATAAACTTATTTCTGGAAAGCTTCGAATCAGGATTGATAAAGAGAATGAGATAGAACCGGTTGAAGAAGAAATTAAGGAACGCGAAGAAGTTTATCCCGAAACAGTAAATGAAGATCAAGTAGAAACTGATGAACAATTAACCGAAGAAGAAACTACAGTTTATCAAGAAAAAATAGCGACAGAAGAAGAAAATATTAATTTATTTGATAAAGAAGATGAAGAAGTAATTGAAGAAAATGCTGATTTAGATAACGCTGAAGAAAATATCCGGCACGAAGAAGAAGTACTAAAAGAAAAAATACCGGAACAAGATGATAATGAAAGCATGCTCGATATAATTTTGAAAGCGAATAAAGTAGATTCTAAAGAAGGTTCAGCAAATGAGAAAATTGTTAAAGACGAAAACGATAATAAAGTTTACGAGAAAGAAGAAAATGTTAAAGTTGAATTGACCGAACTTCTTGAACATAAAGATATGACGAAGATAATCGAAGTAATTTTTGACTATGATATTGAAGAATTTGCAAATGTAATTGATGAAATATCTAACTGTAGATTTTTAGACGATGCATTTGTTGTGTTGAACCAAACATTTAGAAATCATAATATCAACCGCAATTCTAAAGAGGCAACTGCATTCAGGGAAATCATTTCAGAATATTTTGAACGCAAATAATAATGTTTATTGATTATGTAAAAATTTCAATTAAAGCCGGTAAAGGTGGGAACGGCGCTGTTGCTTACCGAAGGGAGAAATATGTTCCTAAAGGCGGACCAGCCGGAGGTGATGGCGGCAACGGGGGTAATATTTTTTTTGTTGCCGATCGAAATCTTAATACACTTTTAGATCTTAGGTATAAAAAAATATATCAAGCGGAAAACGGGGATAAAGGGGGATCATCATTAAAAGATGGAAAGAATGGTTCCGATGTAATTATTAAAGTGCCAATTGGTACTTTAATTAAAGATGCAATTACAGATGAAATTTTAATCGATCTTGATAAAGACGATAAAAAATTTCTCGGGGCTAAAGGTGGGAAGGGCGGAAAAGGTAATAGTAAATTTGCAACCCCAACAAATCAAACTCCGCGCTTTGCGGAAAATGGTAAAGCCGGTGAAGAAAAAGAAATTGTTCTTGAATTAAAACTTATCGCCGATGTTGGTTTAGTTGGATTTCCAAATGCCGGTAAATCAACTTTAATCTCAACAATATCGGAAGCCAAACCTAAAATTGCAGATTATCCGTTCACAACTTTAGAACCTAATCTAGGTATTGTCCGTTATAAAGATTATCAAAGTATTATCGTTGCCGATATACCGGGCATCATTGAGGGAGCGCATCTCGGTAAAGGATTAGGGTTGACGTTTCTAAGGCATATCGAAAGGACAAAAATCTTACTGATAATGATCGATATAACTTCCGAAGATCCGGCTAAAGAATATAAAACTTTGATTCATGAATTAAATCAATATTCCAAGATCCTGAGTAATAAAAAGAAAATCCTTTCATTCTCAAAGGCGGATTTAGTTGATGATAACATTATTGCAAAACTGAAAAAGAAAAAATTCACCGGGCATTCGGGACCAACCTTAGTTTTTTCATCGGCAACACGCTACAAAATCCAGGAATTATTAGATACTCTATGGAACGAACTTCAAGATTAAAGCCATTAAATTATATACTGCGAATATCGCTTTTATTTATTATTGTAATCGTTGCTGCCATTATCGGTTTAACCACCGGATCGGTTAGTATATCACTGGAAGAATTCTTTAACGCATTTTTTTCTCCCGGTAGTAACTCAACAATTTCACAAATAATTTTTGATATTCGTTTACCGCGAGTACTATATGCAATAGCAGTAGGCGGCGGACTCTCGGTAGCCGGTGCAGTTTTTCAAGCGATGCTTATGAAT
>DYJK01000055.1 GCA_020723165.1 Melioribacter roseus
GAATTTCCATTCCCTTCTTAATGTTTTCAGTCGGCGTTACCATCATAAAATCCGTATAGAGGTTATCCGTGTGCGCATTATTATAACCGCCGATGCGGTCAACATCATCATACAGTTTTTTTTGATCGCGTGTAGTAGTTCCATTAAATAATAGATGTTCAAGCATATGGCTCATACCGCTTGTTGAAAATGATTCGTAGGCAGACCCGATTTTTATAATCACGTTTACACCTACCATCGGCAGTGCCGGATTCTCTATCAAAAGTACTTTCATTCCATTATCTAATTGGTAGATTGAAACACCTTTTTGAAGAATTCGAATTTTAGTTGTCGAATCGGCCTTTTCAGAACTGGCTGATAAAAGCAGCGGGGTTTGGATGAATATTAAACATACAAGCATTGAATAAATAAAGATCATTTTTTTTCTTTTCATGATGCCGGTTTCCATGTTTACTGGGATAATTGATTTATTGAGTTACTAAAAAATTTTTATATTATTTATCTAGATCACTTATAATTTGAAAACTAATGAACTTGTATTAATCTATCTTCCTATGAAAGAAAGTAGATAGGCGTTTCTCAAAAGCAACGACAGAACCAGTCATTTTTTTTAAATATCATTAAGAATAAAAGCCCGGCTAAAATTTTAGCTCAAGTGAAAACCGGGAAACTTTTCCTAAAAAATTATAATCAACCAGCGCGTAAAAAAACAACCCCGGCCAGATTATCCACCGGGGTTGTTTTGAAAAACCACTTGAACACTAAGTACAATTTACTCTTAAAAGTTTAATTGTAAACACATTATTGCAGAGTTTCGAACACTCTGTATATAACATGTTTTCAGTATAATCTCAAATACAAAATGACAGGCAATTTACTGCTACAACTCTTACCCGCCATGACATTGATAGCATGAAGGCGGATTGGTAGCGTAAAACTTTGAGCCGTCACTTTCGTTGCACCATGTCGGAAGTGGTCCCAAATATTTATCACAGTTATATAAAATAATTATTTCTTCCATACACGTCCTACAGTCCGCTATATATTCATTTCCTACACACGGTAGAATAGATGAAGACATGGTACAGTCCGAGTCATGGCATAGTCCATTGTTACAACATGGTAACATTACTTTTGCAAAGACATCAGTATTTGACGACAATTGTTTAAACCCCGTGAATACAGCAAATAGGACAAAAATTGTTAAGATAATTCTAATTTGTTTTAACATGGTTGTTTCTCCTATTTTGTTTATTAATTATTGTCCCCATCTTTAAGGGACAAATCCGTTAAAAGTTTCTCGAAACTGACTCTGTTTAGAACGCCCGGGTAAGAACGAAGAACTTTTCCGTTCGGTTCAATAATGACGGTTTGAGGTGTGGTAAACGCTTTATAATTAACTTTAAATTCAAGGTTGTTGCCAGATAAAAGTTGGAAGTTAATATTGTTATTACTTTCATACTTTTTTATTTCATCAATACTGTTTACCGCAACACCGACAATATTGACATCTGTATTTCTTAGTGCCTCCGATAGTTTGATCCAATTAGACATGTTAGCTTTACAAGGTTCACATTTCACAGAAAGTATATATAGTATGGTTTTAATCCCAACTTTAAAGTCTATTTTCACAAAACTACTATCTAGATCATAGGCGCTTATTGGTCTAGCGATATCACCGGGTTGAAGAGTTTCGTTCTGCGTAATTAAAAGAGAAATATTTTCTTTTAGCCCACGGTTTTGCAATGCTAATATTAAACACTGAACAGCAAGGAAAAAGAATATAGTTGCAAGTAAAGATTTTTGAAAATAATAATACCATTTCTTTTGTCTTAATTTTTCAGCAATTGATCCTGGTACTATTTTCTCTTCCTGAAAATTAGTCGGCTGTTTGACAGAATAATATGATGTTAAAGCTATCCCGAAACCAATCAATAATATATTACGAAAGACTGTAAGCCAGTCAATGGTTCCAGTAGTTAAATTACCAAAGCACTGACAGCTTATTTCTTCTCCCTCAAATATTTTTGCTACTACGATTGCAGTAAAGAATGAAACCATCCACACTAATATTTGCAAGATAAGAGCTGGTTTTGCTTTTAGTATCAAAAGCAAACCTAATAATATTTCGATTAAAGGAATTGCATAAGAAAATGTCTGAATATACTGAGCATCAATAATCTTAAACTTGCTAACAGCTACCACAAATTGATCGAAGCTGATAAGTTTGAGATAACCTGAGAATACAAAAATTCCTCCATATAGAATCCGGAAGAAAATCCAAACTCGAAGATTTTTATTTTGCATTTTAATCAATAAATTAATTGTCAACTTATTCACAGCTAGCTGAAATTACCAAATATAGAGATAGTGGTTGTTCCAATTTCCTATTGCCTAAAGGCTGGATATCTAAAGGGATTATTATACCAGTATTAGTCCCTTACAACATCGAAACCCCGTCTTAGTCTGCGAAATTTTCGTTTTCATTAATATAATTTAAGAATTAATGGTTATGAATTTAATCTAGATTTATTATTTGTATATATAAATGCGATTAGCGGTTAATAGCTGCGAAAAGTGGTTTTATGATTGGATAATAGAGAATAAGAAAAAGAGTTATACAAACTTCTCTTTTATTTTAGCGGCGTATCTTCTGCTCATTAAAAAAGGCTTTTCGAAACCTTTAAGATAAACTTTAAAGGAATTTGAAAACGAAACATCAACTTTAGATATATAACCTACGTTAACAATGGTTTCGCGGTGTATTCTGCAAAAATGATTCACCGGTAAACGCCCCTCCCATTCCCTCATCGTTTTTCGAGTTATTGAATGAGTGTTATCAATACTATGAACAAATGTGTAATCTGCATCAGATGTAATTGCAACAATAGAATCAATTTTCAAAAACCTATATTTATTATTCAGCATCAAAAAAATTACATCATTATAATCCAACTGACGAAATGTATCTATTTCTTTTAATGTTCTGCTTGTTAGTTTTTCAATTGTTTGCTTAATTCTTTCAGTGCTCACCGGTTTTAACAAATAATCTTGAGCATTAACTTCAAATGCTCGTATTGCGTATTTATCATAAGCTGTTACAAAAACAAAATCTAATTCAAAATCTATTTTGTTTATGAGATCGAATCCGGATTCACCCCGCAGTTGAATATCCAGAAAAACTAAATTCGGGTGTATTTTATTAATAAGTGCTTCTGCCGAAGCTACAGAATTGACTTCCCCGACAACCTCTATCTCTTCAAATGAACTTAGTATATTTTTAAGATCGAGTCTGGCAAGCTTTTCGTCATCTACAATTACCGCTTTAAATCTCGGAGTCATATAAATTTCTAATTAGTTTTTATTTTAAGTGACATCTTTACTTGAACTGATTCATCGCTCTTTACTATTTGAAATTTGTGCTGGTTCGGGGAATATATTTCCAATCTTCTTTTAATATTTGCAAGTCCTCTTCCCTCGTAATTACTTACACCATGCTCAATCCACTTACCGGTATTGAAAACATTAATATTAAGAAATCCATTTTCTTTTGCAGCCGTTATAAAAATTTTCAAAGGGATTGGACTCGTGTGCATTCCATGTTTGATAGCATTTTCTACGAGTGGATGTATCAGGAAAATTGGAATCCTACAATCTTCAGCATAAGGATCAATATTAAAATTAACCACCAATTCATCTTCAAACCTAACTTTTTCGATATCCAGGTAATTTTTTATAACCTCTATTTCTTTGGAAAGTGCGACTTCGTTATTATTTATCTCAATCAACGTGTAGCGTAGGAACTCGGAAATCTTTGTAATAATATCTTTCGCCTTTTTATTTTCATCTGAAGTAAGTGCCCGTAATGAACTAAGAGTATTAAAAAGAAAATGCGGATTGAGCTGATATTTCAGCATTTCAAGCTGGGCATTTCGTACAAGCAACAGAGCGTTATCGGTTTTTTCTTTTTGCGAAACCCATTCCATCCAAAATTTAATACCGAAATACAAACCGCTCCAGCCAATAATTACAACATTATTCCTAAAAATACCAACTACAATTTCCCAAAACGTAATGTTTCCTAAACTAATTTTTAGAGATTGAACAAACTCATATATTATTAACGAACTCAATTCCCAAATTGTTGAGCAAATAAAAGAAGAAACAAAAATTATTGTGAAAAGCGAAATGAAAGAATATTCCAGGAAATTTATTTTTTTCAACCGGTAACGCAATATTACCGATAAAATAAATCCTACTGCCCATGTAATAGTTCTGTTGAGAAGACTACTTGTAGTTAAATCTATCGTTCCGCTAAATACAAATACATGCTGAAAATAATATAAGGTCCACCCGGAGATTTGCAAAAACCAAAAGGTCTTTTCTTTATTACTATATAGCTCTTGTATTAGAGACATTTAATAATTTTTTACAGAACTTTTTTATAATTCAATTTACAAGCAAATATAAAAAACGTTTTGTTGCGGAAGTTTAAAATTAATTCAATATAAAGTTATTCATTTCCCACAAAATATCCTCTTAATTGCGATAAGTGGTTTTTATGTGCGATAAGAGGTAAACAATGTATTGATGAAAAATTTTCGTTTGTTGATATTATTTTTAAATTAAACCAGACGCTGGGATCATACCTTTTCAAAACAATAAAATAAAAAGATCACTTGCTACGGATACATTGTATTCCTAATCGAGTTTGAGCAGATAAATAAAGCGCTTCCCTGGTCGTCGAGGACCGGTCCCCGACGAAATAAATTGACTATATTTAGTTATGAGACTAAGAATTAGAAACTATTTAACTGATGAACTCTTTTTTTTGTTACCACTACTATTCTAAATTTTATCACAGTATAACTTTACTGTCAAGGAATGGTCCTTGACAGCAAGGTAGTGAGTACTATTTCTCGATGATAAATTTTAACCCTTTAATAGATTTTTCCCCTCTATTTTTTACAATCCAAATTTTTTGTTACATTGTTTAGGCAATTTTGTAACTACTCGCCTATTTTCATCCCAAATTTTTAAGGAATTAAGTTGAGCAATAAGAACAGCTACAAGCACACCGCTGCACTCAAACTAAAAGACGGGCATACTTTCGAAGGATTTCTATTCGGTTACCACAAATCCGTTGCCGGGGAGGTTGTTTTCAATACCGGTATGGTTGGTTATCCCGAAACATTAACCGATCCCTCATACAAAGGGCAAATCCTTGTTATGACGTATCCGCTCGTTGGCAATTATGGTATTCCACCGATGAATGAGTCTGATGATCTGCCTACCGGCGAGACAAGCCTTCCAATAAATTTCGAATCGGAACAAATTCAAATAACCGGGTTAATTGTATCGGAACAGTCGGATTCTTTCAGCCACTGGAATGCAATTCAAAATTTATCGGATTGGCTTAAAAAATTTAAAGTGCCCGGTTTATTTGGAATCGACACGCGCCAGCTTACAAAAATTTTACGCGAACACGGTACTATGCTTGGTAAAATCGAAATCGGGAAAGAAAAGGTTGAATACTACGATCCCGATGTTGATAACCTGATTTCAAAAGTAACTGTTCAAAAAGTTGTAGAATATGGAAGCGGCAAGAAAAGAATTATGCTTGTTGATTGCGGCTGCAAAAAAAGTATAATGAGCAATTTATTAGAGAGAAAAGTAAAAGTTGTCCGCGTGCCTTATGATCATGATTTTGAGAAAGAAGATTACGACGGCGTAGTTATATCCAACGGTCCGGGCAACCCGGTTGTATACAAACAACTTGTTGCATCAACAAAAACACTTTTAAAAAAACAAGTGCCGGTACTTGGCATCTGCATGGGACATCAAATACTTTCCCTTGCAGCCGGCGCAAAAACATATAAATTGAAATACGGGCATCGCAGCCAAAACCAGCCGGTTAAAGAAGTTGATTCGAACAAATGTTATGTAACATCTCAGAATCATAGTTTTGCAGTTGATACAAAAACATTACCGCGCGGCTGGCAGCCATGGTTTGAAAATTTAAATGATTACTCGAACGAAGGTGTTCAGCATGAAAAACTTCCGTTCCGGAGTGTGCAGTTCCATCCCGAAGCAGCACCCGGCCCGGTTGATACTTCGTTTATCTTTGATGAATTTTTAAAGGATGTGAAATAAACCTCCCCCTTTAATTCCCCCTCCTTGGTAAGGAGGGGGATATGGGGGTGGTTAAAAGGATACAATGAAACACAAAAAAATTATAATTATCGGAAGCTCTGCGCTTAAGATTGGTGAAGCCGGTGAGTTTGATTACTCCGGCTCTCAAGCAATCAAGGCATTGAAGGAAGAAGGAATCTACACTATCCTCATCAATCCAAACATCGCTACAATTCAAACTTCAGATTATCTTGCAGATAAAGTTTATCTTCTGCCAATCAACACACATTACGTTGAAAGGGTAATCCAAAAAGAAAAACCTGATGGAATCATCCTCGGGTTCGGAGGACAAACAGCACTTAACTGCGGATTGGCACTTCACCGCGAAGGCATTCTTAAAAAATATAAAGTTCAGGTTCTAGGCACCCAGATAGATGCAATCGAGAATACGGAAGACCGCCAGTTATTCTGCAACAAACTTTCTGAAATAGACATTAAATTTCCCCAAAGTAAGGCAGTAACTACTGTTGAAGATGCCGTTAGTTATGCAACTAAAATCGGTTTCCCGGTAATTATAAGAATAGCTTACGCACTGGGCGGACTTGGTTCGGGTATCTGCCGCAATAAAAACGAAGTAAAAAAACTTGCAACAAAAGCGCTTTCCTATTCATCACAAATTTTAGTTGAAGAATATCTCGAAGGTTGGAAAGAGATTGAATACGAAGTAGTACGCGACAAATATGATAACTGCATCACCGTGTGCAACATGGAAAATATCGATCCGATGGGAATACATACCGGAGAAAGTATTGTTGTAGCACCGAGCCAGACACTTACAAATAATGAATACCACATGCTGCGCGAGATAGCAATCAAAACCATCCGCCATCTTGGAATCGTTGGTGAATGCAACATTCAATATGCGCTAGATCCTAACTCCCAGGATTACCGTGTGATAGAGGTGAATGCTCGTTTATCAAGAAGTTCTGCACTTGCATCAAAAGCAACGGGTTACCCTCTTGCATTTGTTGCAGCAAAACTTGCGCTTGGTTACGGATTGCACGAACTGCCAAACTCAATTACAAAAACGACAAAAGCATTTTTCGAACCGGCACTCGATTACATAGTTATAAAAGTCCCTCGCTGGGATCTAAAAAAATTCCGCTTAGTTAAACGAAAACTCGGCTCTTCGATGAAATCCGTCGGCGAGGTTATGGCTATCGGAAGAAAATTTGAAGAGACAATCCAGAAAGCGATGCGCATGCTCGATATCGGTGTTGAAGGATTGACTGCGAGCAGAACAAAAGTTGAGTTTGAAGAACTTGAAGAGGCACTGCGTAATCCAACAGAAGAAAGAATTTTTGCAGTAGTTCAAGCGTTTAAACTAGGATACTCCGTGGATTGGATTCATTCGCTTACTCATATCAATAAATGGTTTTTGCACAAGATTGAAAATATCGTCAACATTGAAAAAAGAATTGCTTCGGCAAAGAAAAAATTATCTAAAGAACTTTTACTCGAAGCAAAGCAACACGGATTTTCGGATCGGCAGATTGCTAACATTCTAAATGTTGACGCACACAATATTTATATGATGCGGAAGAAATTCGAGATACATCCTTTCATCCAGCATATTGATACACTAGCAGCAGAGTACCCGGCTAAGACAAATTATTTATACCTTACTTATAACTGCTCGGTAGATGATTTTGAATTCAACTTAAAGAAAAGTGTGATTATACTCGGTTCCGGTCCGTACCGTATCGGAAGTTCGGTTGAGTTTGATTGGTGTTGTGTTATAACCGGCAAATCACTACGCGAGATGGGCTACAAAACCGTGATGATCAATTGTAATCCCGAAACAGTAAGCACCGACTATGATGAGTTTGACGCTCTTTTCTTTGAAGAGTTAACGACTGAAACCATCTGGGAAATTTACAACGCAATCAAACCGCTCGGTGTGGTTGTTTCAATGGGCGGGCAGACACCAAATAATCTCGCGCTCAAACTCCACAATGTTGGGATCAAGATTCTCGGTACATCGCCCGAATCGATTGATAAAGCCGAGAACAGAAGTAAATTTTCTGCTATGCTTGATGAACTTGGAATCGAGCAGCCGGCATGGAGTAACCTCAACACAATTCAAGATGCGGTTGAGTTTGCAAAGAAAGTTGGTTTCCCGGTTCTTGTTCGTCCTTCCTATGTTCTAAGCGGTGCGGCAATGGCAATTGCAACTGATGATTATGAGCTAATTAAATTTTTACAGAAAGCAGTTGATATCTCTCCCGAACACCCGGTTGTGATCAGTAAATTTTTAGTGAACGCAAAAGAATTGGAATTTGATGCCGTTGCTCAAAATGGTGAAATAGTCTGCTCGGCAATTTCGGAACATGTGGAAAACGCCGGCGTTCATTCCGGAGATGCGACACTTGTCCTTCCTCCGCAGCGTACTTATCTTGAAACAATGCGCCAGATAAAACAATTCTCAGCAGACATCGCAAAATCGTTAAACATCAACGGTCCGTTCAACATTCAATTTTTAGCAAAGGATAATAAAGTAAAAGTAATCGAATGTAATCTCCGGGCTTCAAGAAGTTTTCCGTTCGTATCTAAAACATTAAAAACAAATTTTATAGAAATCGCATCACATGTAATAATCGGCAAGAAAACAGAAAAACTTCCGGATAATATTTTTAGTTATGATTATGTTGGCGTAAAAGCACCTGAATTTTCTTTCACCCGTCTAGAAGGTGCCGATCCCACCACCGGCGTAGAAATGGCTTCGACCGGCGAGGTTGCTTGTTTAGGCCAGGATTTTGATGAAGCGTTTTTAAAAGCATTAACTGCTGTCGGCTACAAATTCCCTATCAAAACAATTTTGATTTCATCGGGTACAATCGAATCAAAAACAGAATTACTGGAACCAACCCGGCAAATGATGAAACTCGGTATAAAGTTTTATGCAACAAAAGGGACCGCCGGCTTTATGGAAGAAAATGATATCCCGGTTGAAACACTTGAGTGGCCTCTTAGCGGTAAAAGTCCGAATGTTATCGATTTTCTCAAAGCAAGAAAGATTGACTTAGTTATTAATATTCCTAAAAACTTCCAGGAAGAAGAATTAACAAACGATTATTTGATCCGGCGTACGGCGGTTGATTATAAAATACCTTTGATAACAAACCGCCAATTAGCTATGCGGCTTGCTGAGGCAATGTTAAATAAAGATCCTTTTAATCTTATGATAAAGAGCTGGAGCGAGTATTAATTTATCCCGGTAATGTAATCACAGAGTAAAAGACGAATTTATTTTAGAAAATTAAATTGTTATTTTGAAGTGTGAATTTTAACAGTCACAAGAGGTAATATGGAAAATACCGAGAAGAGAAAACCGTCTATATTGATTGTTGAAGATGATTTTGAAAATCAGAAATTTCTCCAGCTTTTCTTAAAAAGAAGATTTGAAGTTGATATTTGTGATTCTTCAGATACGTTTTATCAAAAAATGGGAGAGAGAAATTTCGACCTGATCCTGATGGATATTTCTCTAAGAGGTAAAAAAGACGGTTTACAATTGACTGTTGAAATTAGAAATTCAGAAAAGAACAAAAATATTCCTATCGTTGGTTTATCCGCACACGCTTTTCAAAAAGATAAAGATAACGCGTATAAAGCCGGCATCGATCTGTTTATCACCAAGCCGGTTCAAAATGATGTCTTGATGGATGCAATCATTAAAACTCTCGAACAAAAGACCGGGATAAAAGTAGAATAGTTCTTCTGTTAACATTTATACTGTTATCTTTTTGTAACATTTACCCAAATTTTTTCGTCTAAACACGTAACAATATTCAATTAAGGAACAACTATGCTAAAAAAATATTTTCAGTTGATGCTTCTATTTTCGTTCATGATTACACTGCCAATATTTGCCCAGAACGAAGATGACGAAAACAACGAGGACGATGAAAAAGAAAACGGATGGGATTGGGATAACGATTGGTGGGATTGGCAGCACGGTAAACCATTTATCGAATTGAATTACGGGTTGGGTGAGCCAAAACATGATAAGCTTACGAACAAACTTGCTAAAGTTGGACTTGCAGAATTAAAACTCGGTTATGCTTCTGTTTATAAGTTGGAGGATGAAAGCAGTGTAATCGAATTCAACGATAAATTCAGTTTCGCTTCTAAATTAGCAGTGGGCCTCCAATCCGACAAGGCTGGTGTCAATGAATTGGAAAGTGAAATGTGGCGGTTTGGTTTTGGAAGAAGAAGCGGCTACGGTTATGATCTAGAAAATGTAAGAATATTACCTTACGCGCAGAATGCTGCCGTATGGTCGCAACTCGAAATGAAAGAATATCCGGTTACTGAATCTCCAATTCCAGGCATCCCGATTTTAGCTGAGAATATTACCGACAGCGAAATATTAAAAAGATTCAACAAAAATTTTCGATTCGGTACTTTGACTGAAGGAGGAATTAGATTTGAAGTTGGATCGTTCCTTTCTTTGAATGCCGGTTATGAAGCTTCCGTAATTTATCCGCGGCATATGGTTTGGAAACATCTTGGAAGTTTAATTATCGAAACTGCCGGGCTGGAAGCTTTAGATAATTTTATTGATGAGGTTATCGATTCATCGCCAACCGCCGGACCAATAGTTAATTTCCTTTTGAAGAATGGTTTTTCATATGCCTTCTACACACTGAAAAAGGAGAAAATGAATTGGCCATTCAACACCGAAGCGCCTCTTACTTACGAGACTTTCAAGTTCGGTGTAACATTTACGTTCTAACAAAAAGGCACAGATTAAAAATCTGTGCTACATTTTAAAAATGTGGGCTTGCCATGGTTTTAGTTCAACATAGAGACCGGTGTGAAAAACCTCTTCCGAAGATCTTAAATATATCTGTTCATTTAACAAATCCGTAATTTCAAAATTCTCTGGATAACCGCGAGTGTCAAGTTTCAGTCTGCATGTGCCAACTATATCCGAATAATTAATTACAACAACGCGCTTTTCTGTTTTATAACTCCACATCCATGAAAGTATATGCCGATAAGTATAATTATTTCCCCATGAAGAAATCGGTTCGAGTAATTCCCACTTTCCTTTTTTAAATGTTTCATCGGATGTAATTTTCAAAATCTTTTCATAAAATAGTTCTATTCCATTCAAAGGATGTTCGTCGGGTTCTCTGCCAAGCTGCACCGGCAACTTAATTCTCTTCCCTTCAAACTGTCCATCATAAAATAACCTCATTCCTTGCACAGTGTTTATTATTACTGCGGCTGCTTTTGATTTTTCTTTTCCGAAAACCAGGGCAGCTCTTTCCTCATCATGGTTTTCCAAAAAGCGCACGGATTTAATTTGATAATTGTACTCAGCTTTAAAATGATCTTGTATTTCACCCGGATAGCTTGATTTCAATCTGTCCGTTAATCGTTTATCATAGGTATAATCAAAACCGAACTGCTGCAGATCCCATTCCATATCCCAATATGCTTCGGCAATGAACAAAAAATCTTTTTTGATTTCTTTTGTCTTTAAAATCGCTTCCTTCCAGAACTCTGTTTCAAGAACGGCATAATTATTCTTTTTTAAAAGTCCTATCCATGTATTTTTAAAAACTTTATTCAGAACAAGCATCGCCATATCACAGCGCAGTCCATCACAGTAGTTAGTAAGGTTCTTAATAATATTTTCCAGGTATTCTCTAGCTTCTTTACTATAATAATTTATCTGTACGGTATCTTGCCATGCCGGGAAAAACGGATCGCGGCCATGTGCAAAATATTTCTCTTCATTATCAAACGGTTTGTAGTAAGTGTGGGAATCAATATAAAATGACTGCTCATCGGCAGATAAAAATATTTCGGGTTTCTCTCTTAATAATTTAGTATCGGCACTAAAATGATTCGGTATGAAGTCGAGTATTAATTTTATTCCTAACTTGTTTAAGCTGGATTTTAATTTCAGCAGTGATTCTTCATCGCCTAATTCGGGATTTACATTGTAGGTATCTATCGCAAAAGGTGAGCCGATTACATCTTCTTTTTTCCAATCTTTTAATGCAAGTTTGTAATTATTAACCAACCCATCTTCAAAACAGTATTTATCAATTGTAGAGCTACAAGTCTTCCAGATACCCATTAACCATACATAGTCTATGCCTTTTTGTGAAAGGTTTTTCCAATATTCGTCTGGAATATCAAGAAGTTTTATATTAGCACCGAATCTCTTTACAAAAATTCGGGTGTTAATTTCGAACAAAGTAGGATTTGTAATCATGTTATTACTGAACAATTATTTTTTTTGTCCCAGCAATTCTTTTTTTTCTTCCTGGAGATCTTTATTCCGCATAAGAAGTTCAACGTGAAGTCGCTCATCTTTCGATTCGCTGATGATATGATTGTTTGTTTTGATCTGCTGATCAATCTGGAATACTAAAAAATTCTTAACTGTATCCATGGCGTGTTCTATCGTATCTTTCTCTATTTTACCGTTATAAGAAATCTCATCCCATTTTTTACTAATTGTTTCATCGGTTAATGCAATTTTAAATATAAAATTCCGTAATTCCTCATCTTCTATCTTATCTACCAGGTATGCCGGTGAATATTGATGCGTCGTGCTTGCATCATGTACAATTTCCGCAAGTTTCTTAAAACGCTGATTGGAAAAAAGTTCTAAGCCAACTTTATCAAAAATATAATTGACCATCTCTTCATTTCCGCCGTATAGAAGTCTAACCAATTCTTTTTCATAAGGATTATCACTCTTGATCAATCCAACGGAATTTAGTTCTTCTGTTACTTTAATTGATTTTAAATTTTGTCTTCCCGCTGCATTTGTTCTTTGATTCTGTTCCTCAAGAAAATTATTCAATTCAGATTCGATTAACTTTTCCCTGAGGTTAAACTTTTTAGCGATCGTTTTAAGAAGAAGATTACGTTTTAGTTCATCATTTAATAACGCAAGCGTTTTGACCAATTCTCTTATTGCAGTAGCTGCTTGAGCAGAATCTTCAAACAAACCTTGTTCTTCAAACTGAGCAGTTTGATACTCCAAAAAGTTCTTGGCTGAAGAAACAAATTCTTCAAACTTTTCTTTACCAAATTTGTGTATGAAGGAATCCGGGTCTTCACCGGAAGGAAGTGTTATAACTTTAGTTTCAAAATCTTGTTTGAGTAGAATTTCAATGCTTCGGAGTGAAGCTTTTTGCCCGGCAGCATCAGCATCAAATAAAATTATAATATTCTTTGTGAAGCGCGACAACAACTGCACTTGTTCATCTGTTAATGATGTGCCGGATGATGCAACAACATTTTTTACACCGGACTGGTATAACGAGACCAGATCCATGTATCCTTCTACTAAAATTGCACGATCGAGTTTTCTAATTTCGTCCTTTGAATGAAACAGTCCATATAGCGATCTTCGTTTTGAATAGATTTGAGATTCCGGTGAGTTGAGATACTTAGCAATATCGTCACGTTTCTCAAGAGTTCTTCCTCCAAACGCAATTACCCTTCCGTTAGGCGAGAAGATCGGGAAAATTACTCTTCCTCTAAATTTATCGTAATACTCTCCTTTATCATTAAGATCAATTAAACCGAGCTGCTGCGCATTTGACAGATCAATTTTATTCTCTTTTGCATATTGAAGAAAATTATCCCAGCCGTAAGGTGCAAAACCGATTCCAAAAGTTCTTTGAGTTTGAGGTTTAATATTTCTGTTCTTTAAATATTCACGCGCTTCTTCCCCACCGGAAGATTTCAAAAGAATATCGGAAAAATACCGGGCAGCGGCTACATTAATTTCGTAAAATGTTTCGAGCTCATTTTGCAGATCGCCGGATGTACCGCTATCGTAACTAATTTTTATTCCTATATGATCGGCAATTTCTTCAACAGCTTCTACAAAGGAAATATTTTTAAACTCCATCAAGAATTTAAAAACATTTCCGCCGTTGCCACAGCCGAAACAGTGATAAATTTGTTTATCCTCGCTTACTGTAAATGACGGCGTCTTTTCCTGGTGGAACGGGCACAACCCTATATAATTTTTCCCTCTTTTACGCAGCTGAACATAACCGGAGACAATATCAACTATATCGGCGGCAATTCTTATCTCTTCAATTTTCTGTTCAGGAATACGCATATTTTATCACTAATAGTTAGTTCAAATTAAGTATTTAATCTCTCACACCAAACTTAAGTTTTTAAGTTATCAAGTAACAAGATTGCCCTACAAAATTAATATTAGTATTTTCGATTAAGCAATTAGAAAGAGATTCAGATACTTGATTAAAAACAGCATACTTCTAATCCTTCCGGCAACCGATTTTAACGAGCAAGAATACCTGGTAATTTCTAATACTCTTGAACGATCGAATATTAAAATATTCATTGCCTCGAATTCGAATTCGCTGTGCACCGGCTCTGATGGATTAAAAGTTAAAAATGACATTCAATTATACAACATCCATGAATCTAATTTCGGCGGTATAATCATTATTGGCGGAAAGGGAACAAGAAATTATTGGGACAACCAAAAACTTCATAATATTCTTCAGCAATTCAATAAAAACAGAAAACCGATTGGCGCTATATGCAGCGCTCCGGTTATGCTCGTAAAGGCCGGATTGATAAACGACTGTGCAACATGTTATCCGGATGATAAAATTGAACTTGAAAGGGAAGGCATTGAATATAAAAACACACCGGTCTATCAAAATAAAAATATAATAACCGCACAAAATCCGGCATCTGCTCAAGAATTTGCAAAAGTTTTCTTATACGAACTGGCTAAAAGAAATAAGTAGAACTTCTGGTTAGTCCCCGGCGTTTAAATAAATAATATGATTGAAACATTCAAAAAATATTGTAACAGTCTTACAAAATATTCCCGTTACAGAACACGCGAAGTTAAAATCGGCGATTTATTACTGGGCGGAAACAATCCTATCCGCATCCAATCGATGACAACTACAGACACGATGGATACATTAGCAACGGTTGAACAAAGTATAAGAATGATAGAATCGGGCTGTGAACTGGTACGTATTACTGCACCAAGTTTAAATGAAGCACAAAACCTTAAGAACATTAAAGATGAATTGCACAGAAGAGGTTACAACACTCCCCTTGTTGCCGATATCCATTTCACTCCTAATGCCGCAGAACTTGCAGCAAGAATAGTTGAAAAAGTTAGAGTTAATCCCGGTAACTATGTAGATAAGAAAAAATTCCAGGTGATTGAATACACCGATTCCGAATACAATGCGGAACTTGAAAGAATAAAAGAAAGATTTTCTCCGCTCGTTAAAATTTGCAAAGAATACGGTACCGCTATGCGAATCGGAACCAACCACGGTTCACTTTCCGACCGGATAATGAGCAGATACGGTGACACTCCTTTCGGTATGGTAGAATCAGCTTTAGAGTTTGTAAGAATTTGTGAACAACTTAATTATCACAGCATAGTTCTTTCGATGAAAGCAAGTAACCCCCAGGTGATGGTTCAAGCATACCGTTTGCTTATTCAAAAGATGGAAGAGGAAGGAATAAATTATCCGCTTCATCTTGGAGTTACAGAAGCTGGTGATGGAGAGGATGGTAGAATAAAATCTGCTGTTGGAATAGGTACACTGCTTGAAGATGGAATAGGTGACACTGTTCGTGTATCATTAACCGAAGATCCTGAATTTGAAGCACCGGTTGCTATATCGCTTGTTAATAGATATCTAAATAGAAAAAATCATAAACCTATTATTGCAATCGATCAATCACCCAAGGATCCGTTTGTATATCAAAAGCGCAATTCATTTGAAGTTGCCGGAATTGGTGGCAGTACTGTTCCAAAAGTATTTTCCGATTTTTCGTTAAATGGTATTTCTGACTACAAAGACTTAAAAAGTGTCGGATACAATTATGATGCTGTAACAGACAAATGGAGTATGAGCGATCAAGCTTGTGATTTTTTGTATTTGGGAGATCATGAACTTCCCTTTGATCCGCCCAACAATCTTAAAGTAATTCATAATTATAACAAATGGCTTTCGCTCAAAGACAAAACAAAAGGTTTTCCTCTTTTAACAATAGAACAACATAACAATGGTGCATTATTATCATTTGTATTAAACTTTGTACAGATTTCGATCCAGGATATATTTTCAAATAGTATTGATTCATTAAAAAATAATAAGACGATAGTTTTTGTTTTATCAACGGATAATTTACACGGGATGGCTGAACAACGGAGAGCAATATTTGAATTGATGAATATAAATATTATAAACCCCGTCATTTTAAAACGAAGTTATAATAAAGTGGATCAAGATCATTTTAGACTTTATGCTTCTACAGACATCGGCAGTTTACTGATTGATGGTTTGGGCGATGGTGTTTGGTTAACATCGGACAGTGATAACATTGAACAATCTTTCATTAACAGAACTATCTTTGGAATATTACAAGCTGCCCGTACAAGAATTTCGAAAACGGAATACATTGCTTGTCCTTCGTGCGGTAGAACTTTATTCGATCTGGTTGAAGTTACAAATAAAATCCGCAAGCGAACCGAACATTTAAAGGGTGTTAAAATAGCAATTATGGGGTGTATAGTTAACGGACCGGGTGAAATGGCTGACGCAGATTACGGTTATGTAGGTTCCGGCGTTGGCAAAATAACTTTATACAGAAGCAAAGAAATTGTTAAAAAAAGCATCAATTCCGAAAATGCACTGGATGAATTAATCGGTTTAATAAAAGAAGACGGTTTGTGGGTAAACACGGCTGAAAATTAACAATTTATGTGCCTTGTGAATCACAAATGATTATCATATATTTTGATCAGATATATGGACATTTATTCACTTAAGATAATAAGAAGAAAAGAACCAAATTTTTTAGCTATCGGATTTTGATAGTTAGAATGCACTTCTCAAATACAAGGAGTGCATTTTTTTTATATATGATTGCTTCAGATATAATTAAACAATTAGAAGATTGGGCGCCACCGGGAGCGGCATGGGAAAGAGACAACGTCGGACTCCAGGTCGGCTCAAGGGAGCTAAAAGTAAGCGGCGTATTTCTCTGCCTTGAGCTAAACGAAAAAGTCCTTCAGCAAGCCATTCAAAAAAAATGTAATTTTATTTTTACACATCACCCTCTCATTTTTAATCCTTTGAAAAAAATTGATACCTCCAAAGACAAAAAAGCAGCATTGATAGAAAAAGTAATAAAGAATAACATTACAGTTTATTCCGCCCACACGAACTTAGATTTCACAAAAGATGGGGTATCGTTCGAACTTGCTAAAACACTAAAACTTAAGAATATAGACTTCGTTGAACCTCAAAACAGCAACCAGTACAAGGTTGTTGTATTCGTACCGGAAAATTCTCTCGAAAAACTATCAAGCGAAGTTTTTTCAGCCGGCGGCGGAGTAATTGGTGAATATGATTCTTGCAGTTTCAGGTTAAACGGTTATGGAACATTCCGGGGATCAACAAAAGCTAATCCTTCCATAGGAAAAAAATTAAAATTTGAAAAAGTGAGTGAAGTAAGGTTAGAGTTTATCGTAGATTCATGGAATCTTAACAAAGTGATAAATGCCATCATCAAGACCCACCCTTATGAAGAACCGGCATTCGATATTTATCCATTGAAGAACAAAAACGTTAATTACGGCGCCGGTGCTATTGGTGAATTGGTAAGTGAATTAAATGAACACGAATTTCTGGAATACGTTAAAAAATTCTTAAAAGTTGACGCATTAAAATATTGCAAAGGTAAAAAGAATAAGATAAAGAAGGTTGCTGTATGCGGCGGTTCAGGTTCAGAGTTAATTGAATCAGCGATCGGTAAAGGTGCCGATGCATTTGTTACGGCTGATATTAAATATCACGCATTCCAGGATGCCGAGAATAAAATTCTTTTAATCGATGCCGGGCATTACGAAACAGAGATTTTCTCTTTAAATGCGGTATATACAAAATTGAAAAGTTTTATCTCCACAAATGGCGGTATGAAAATTTTAAAATATACAGATACAACAAATCCGGTAAAGTTTTATAAACATTAAGGAGTAACATAAATTGGTTGAAAGACTTTCTGTACTTTATGAGCTTCAGTTGATCGACGATCAACTTGACGAGCTCGAGGAATTACGCGGCGATCTTCCCGCTGCTGTTAACGAATTGAATTCACAAATTCAATTACTTGAAAACCAGGTTGATGCTAAAGAAGACGAAAAGAAAAAATCTTTGAGTAAGCGCAAAGAGAATGATAACGAGGTTGACCGTTTAAAAGTCAGTCTCAAAAAATTCAAATCGCAGCTTTACCAGGTGCGCAATAACAAAGAGTATGATGCCCTTACAAAAGAGATTGACCATAGCGAAGAACTTATGTCTAAACTCGATAGTGAAAGCATAGCGCTTGAAGATCTGATTCAAAAACTCAAAAATGATATTGCCGAGGTTGAACCACAGTTAGAAACCTTGAAAGCAGAATTAAAAGAGAAAGAAAGTGAACTTAAGCAGATCATAAAAGCCAATGAACGCGAAGAAGCAAAATTGAAAGATAAACGGGATAAGATTGCTGCTAAAGTTAAGAAGAACGATTACACAACGTACATGAGGATTCGGAAAGCTCTTAGCGGTAAAGCAGTTGTTACCATTATCCGTTCTGCTTGTTCCGGCTGTCATAATGTTGTGCCGTCTCAAAGACAGCTTGAAATAAAACAGAGCAAAAGAATTTTCTCGTGTGAATCTTGTGGTAGGATGCTTGTTTCTCCTGAGATTGCAGATGAGGCAAAGAAGAAATTACAATTTTGATTATTCTTTTCGGTAGACATCTCAACGGATTATTCTATTTAAGGAATATTTATAATTTAATCTTTTGAGATGTCTCTAATTCAATTTCTTTTAAATTCCAAAGCAATATTTCTAATAAAATTTTCATCCCAATATTTTTTCACTATTCCATCCTTCAACCAATAAATCCTGGGAGAAGTTGTTCCTATAAAATCAAAAAAATCTTGTGAGCTAATCATATGATAAGGAAAATTCGAGCCGGTTATTGTTTTAAATGAATCTACCGATATTCCGTCCTCACTAAAAAATAGTACATAAGTTTCCGGGAAACCTTTTATTCTATTTTCGAGCGCCCACAATTCTTTAGCAGCTAATTGACAATGTTCACAATCCAAACTGAAAATACAAAGTAATTTATCTCCCTCTGCAAGATCAACACGACCGGCATCGACAAAGGATCTGTATTTTTCAAACTTAAAATCACTAACATTTTTTACCGGTGTTACAACGAAAACCAGCACCACTGATGCGATTGTTAACACAGATGGTAGAATAAAATTTTTCTTTTCTTCTTTGATCAGTTTGAATAAAACAATCGCCAATATAATTAACACTAAATTTTTAATAATCGATTCAACCGGGGACATTTCTACAACCGTTCCGAAGCAGCCGCAATTTTCTTTTTCACCAAGAATAAACCCGGTGTAGATTAAATAGCTCGTGAAAAAAATCAACAAAATAAGGGTAGAGGGAATCACGATTTTTTTAAGATTAACCCGGAATAAAAAAAGTAATCCAAGTGCAAATTCAATCCCGATCAAAATACGAACAACATAACCGGCGGTTAATCGATCGGCAAATATTCCTTGATCAACTAAAATAATTTCGGTTAGACCAATTGAAATAATTTTTGAATAAGCAGAGAATATGAATGTTAATCCAAGAATTAATTGAAGAAAAATTTTAAACGGTTTCATTAGCCAATCCCTGGTAGCCAAAGCTAATTTTTTATTAAGATTACTCGTTGTATGAACTAAAAAAATAAAAAACTGTTGAAACAGTTATAAATAAGTGCGCAGTTTTTATTAGCGCACAGTTTAAGAGGTTGCGTGAGAATTAAATCTGTAGGGCGATTCGCTGAATCGCCTATGCAAATATTCATTGAACTCACAATTGTATTTGTCCAAAATGGTCGAAACAACGTTTCGACCTACAATTTCATACAGTCTTTTAAACCGTTATTTGATAAAAAAGAGAAATAAAACCATCTCACTTGTCCAACGTTATTTTGCGGAACGGTTTACAAATTAATTCACACAACGGGCTGAGATTAATTTCTCAACACTATGTTGAGTGTCTCTTTAATGTTCTCGGTAGTAATTAACTCTATTGCATTCTGTAGTTTGAAATTTCCCGAACTGTTTTTGGGTATTACAATTTTCTTAAATCCAAGTTTAATTGCTTCCTGGATTCTTTTTTCAATATGACTAACATTACGAACTTCGCCGCCCAAACCAACTTCGCCGATCAGAACAAAATCATTCTTGATAATTTTATCAGAGAAACTTGAAGCTATTGCACAGCATACTGCAAGGTCAACCGCCGGTTCATCTATTCTAAGTCCGCCGGCCATGTTAAGAAAAACATTTTGTGAAGAGAGTCGTAAACTTGCACGTTTTTCTAAAACAGCAAGCAAGATTGATAGGCGCCGATAATCGAAGCCGGTTGCTACACGCTGTGGATTTCCATATGAAGATGGTGTAACAAGTGCTTGCACCTCAAGTAATATAGGCCGCGTCCCTTCAATACTTGCAGTTACCACCGATCCGGTTATTTGTTTATCACGTTCGCTTAAAAATATTATACTTGGGTTAACAACTTCGTGAAGACCATCTTCGCGCATTTCGAAAATTCCGATTTCGTTTGTACTTCCGAAACGGTTCTTTTGTGCACGTAAAATTCTGTATGAATAATTTCTTTCGCCTTCGAATTGCAGAACAGTATCAACAATGTGTTCAAGCACTTTTGGACCGGCAATCATTCCTTCTTTTGTTACATGCCCCACAATAAGAATTGCACAATCTTTTTTCTTTGCTGTCTGCATTAACTCGGAAGTGCATTCGCGTATTTGCGTAACAGTACCGGCGGTGTTATCAAGATCGGGTTTATATGTTGTTTGAATTGAATCGATGATAACAACTTGCGGATTGTATTTTTCAATAGCATTAATTATAAGATCGAGATCGGTTTCGGTCATCACCGATATTTTTTCTGAATTAACACCAAGCCGCCTTGCACGTATGTTTATTTGATTAACAGATTCTTCACCGGTAACATACATAACATCTTTACTAATTTTCTGTGCGGCTTGTAGTACAAGGGTTGATTTACCAATACCCGGATCGCCGCCGATTAATACCACCGAACCGGTAACAAGTCCTCCGCCAAGCACACGATCAAACTCTTCAATATTGGTTTTTATTCTTGTTTCGAGTTCATTCATTTGAGAAGAAATTTTAGCAAGTTCGGGTTCAACAAATTTTCTTTTTTGAGCTTTCTTTTTTTCCTCAACAAATTCTTCGGTAAATGTATTCCAGTTATCACAAGTGGGGCATTTACCAAGCCACTTCAGCGATTCGAATCCGCAGTTGGAACAGACATATTTGATTTTGTGTTTCATAATTAACTCACAGACCTTCCCCTTTACCCCACCGTTACTCTGAGTGGCCCGGCTGAGCTCGTCAAAGCCTTATCGAAGAGAAGGAGGGGGTGGTTATAATTCTGTACGTTGAATAAATTTCTGTATTACCGGGTCTCTGCTTGTTAACATTTCGTTATAAGTACCCGTAAAATATATTTTCCCTTCGTGCATCATTGCAATCTTTTCGGCTGTGTTTTTTACGCTGAACATATCATGTGTTACAATTATCGATGTTACTTTTATTTTTTCATTCAGCTCTTTGATAAGATCATCAATTGCATCGGACATCACCGGGTCGAGTCCGGTTGTCGGTTCATCATACAAAACATATTTCGGATTAGTGATCAAGGCGCGTGCAAGTCCGACACGTTTTTTCATTCCGCCGGAAAGTTCCGCCGGTTTTAAGTTCTGCGTGCCGGGCAGTCCGACAAGTTCCAATTTTTCAGACACTAAATTTTCAATCTCAGGTTTAGTTAAACCGGTATCGCTTTCAACAAGAGGCAAACTTACATTTTCAAAAACAGTCATAGAATCAAAAAGTGCCGCACCCTGGAACAAGAACCCGAATTTTCTTCTTAACTGGTAGAGGTCTTTGCTTCCGGCATTATTCAGTGAAACTCCTTCAATTTTTACTTCACCTTCATCGGGTAGAAGAAGACCAACAATATGTTTGAGCAGAACACTCTTTCCGCATCCGCTCCTCCCGATAATTGCAAGAGATTCACCTTCCCGTATTGTAAAATTAACTCCGCGCAGAACGTAATTACTGCCAAAACTTTTGTGAAGATTGATAAGTTCGATCATTAATGATTAACTAATTTAATTTGGTAGGAAATATAATCGGGAATTAATTAATAAGTCAAAAATTTTGTTTGAAGGATTAATTTACAACCTCGAAGGTTTTTTGAAACCTTCGAGGTTGATTTTTACTACTTCAAAAGCAGCATCTTCTTGGTTATTGAATTTGATGAGGTGGTTAGATTATAGAAATACACACCGCTTGGCAGATTTGTTGCATTTAATTCTATTTCATGTTTGCCCATTTCAAATTCACCATTGGCTAGTATCAAGACCTCTCTTCCTAGAATATCATAAACTTTTAGTTTGATGTTATCTTTAGATGCCAATGTAAATGATATTTTTGTAATCGGATTAAACGGATTAGGATAGTTGGTAAGTTCCTCTTTTATTACTGTTGCAATTTTCTGATCTGTATTCTTTAAACCTTGTATGTTATACCGTTCTTCATTCAATACAAGATTTGCATAAGTTAATAATTCATCATTTGGATATTTTACTGCAAGCTCATCAAATGTTTTTTGTGCATTCATTCTATCATTGTATAAATCAAGGTAGAATACACCAATTCTGT